>DATFIM010000132.1 GCA_035270125.1 Halanaerobiales bacterium
GCTTTAGAAGTTTTTGATGCTATGAATGAAACTGAAAAGTTAAATGAAGATCTGGGTGAATATAATGAAAAGGTGAGGGAATTTAATAGGCAGGTTGATTAGTGATTAATTGACATATATATAAAATAGTATATAGCATAAGGGTACCATTTTCTCATATACTGCTCCAAATTTAAGCAAAGCTGATTTCAGGAGCACTAAAATTCGAAATATGGTACTCTTTTTTTATGCAAACATATTTTTCTATAATTATAATTAACCACTAATAATATATTAAATTTCTATTAAATACAAAAAAATTACAGGAATTTTATATTTTTAGTTGAAATAATATATATACTAAAAAATTTATTATTATAAAAGAAGAGAGGAGATATAATGAACAAATTACATGATAATTTTATTCAATCTGCTTTAGATTCACTTTCGGCTCATATTGCTATTTTAGATAAAAAAGGAATAATAAGATATACCAATCAGGCCTGGAAAGATTTTGCTGAAAGTAATGGTTTGGTTCTTGAAGAATGCTGTGAAGGAACTAATTATTTAAAAATAGTAGAAGATTCTTCAAATGCTGGAGATAAAAAAATTGCAAAGAATATAAAAAAAATAATTAATGGTAATAAAAAAATTTTTAGTCTGGAATATCCCTGCCATTCACCTGATGAAAAAAGATGGTTTAATATGAGAGTTACTCCATTTCAGGGTGAAGGGGATTATAAAGTTGTAATATCTCATGAAAATATTACTAAGAGAAAATTAAAGAGTCTTGAATTAAAAAAAGAAAGAGAGTTTAATGATAATATTTTAAATAACCTTACAGAAATGATTATTTATATGGACACTGATTTTAATATTCAATGGGCAAATAAAGCTGCTTTAGAATATAATAATATAGATTTTGAGAATGTAAGAGGCAAAAAATGTTTCAAAAAATGGGACTTAGATGAAGCCTGTACTAACTGCCCTTTAGTTGAAGCTAAAAAAAATAAAAAAATAACTGAAACAATTATGGAAAAACCTGATCAAAGAATTTGGCGGATGAAAGCTATACCAGATTTTAATGAAAATGGTGAGATAAAAGGTTTTATAGAGGTAGCTTTGGATATAACAAAAGTTAAGAGAGCTGAAAGGAAAATAAAACAGGTAGTAAATAAATTGGAAAATCAGTTTGAAAAAGCCGGTAAATTACATGATCAATTTTTACCTTCTAGAACTCCTGAATTTGAAGATTTAACAATAGCAACTTATTATTCACCTGCAGAGAGGTTGGGAGGCGATTTTTATAATTTTATTCAGGTTGAAAATCACTTAATATTTTATATTTCGGATGTAAGTGGTCATGATTTGAGTGGTTCAATGTTAAATATTTTTTTAAAAGAAACAATTAATTCTTATCTTATTTCTAAAAATATACCTGCTAATGAAGACCTTCTAAATCCCGCAAATATTTTAAATTATATTAATAAACGATATAGTGAAGAGACCTTTCCTGATGATTATTTTATCTGTTTGATCATAGGAGTCATGGATTTAGAAACTAAAAATATTAAATATAGTAATGCTGGTATTCAAACTCCTCCTTTATTATTAAAAAAAGGTGAAGGGATAAGTTCTTTTAGTTGTGGTGGAATGCCGATTTCTTTTGTTAGTTTTGGTGAATACGATGTATGTGAGTTTAGTTTAGATCCAGGAGATGTTTTCTTTTTGAATACAGATGGTTTAATTGAACAGTCTAATAGTAGTAACAGAGAAAAAATTTATGGTCAGGAAAGATTGATTGATACCATTTATGAAAACAAAGATTTAAAGCCAGATCAAATAATTGAAAATATATATTTAGATTTTAATAATTTCAAAGGTGAAGAAATAGTTCAGGATGATGTTACTTATTTGATGTTAAAACATGAAGAATTAATATAAATAAGAAGAGTACCGTTTTCTCATATACTGCTCTATTATTAAGTAAAGAGGATTTCAGGAGTACTAAAATTTGAAATACGGCACTCTTTTTATTTATTTAAAGTCTAATATATGTCAACTTCTCAAATGAATAATTATTTACTTTTAATTAAAATTATTTCCATTAAAACCTTATATTATAGAAAAGAAGAGGGGACTATTTTCCTATATACATATTTATCATCAAATTTTTATAAATATAATTGACTATATCAGAAAAGTTTATTATGCTATAATAAGATAATAATCGATTTAGATAAATATACTCTTTAAAAATATTCATTATTCCTAAAAAATATTTAATTTAAAGTCAGGGAGTTGAGGAAAATGAATAATAAAAGAAAGAGTCTTATGACTATATTTTTGATACTATTAATCTTAGTTATAACTGGTTCTGCTTTGGCTAGCTCTCAGAAAGAAATAAATGATAAAATAAGGTATACATTAAGTATATTTAAGGTAAATAATAGTGCTGCTTCAAATATTGATCCTCCATATTTTATAGATGAAATAAACAATTTATATGAAAAAAATAATTTTGATCCAATCTGGTTCAATGAAGATGACTTTAACGAGTCAGCTTATCAATTGAGAGAAGTATTAGCTAATATTGCAGAGGAAGGCTTAAATCCCAAATTATATCGAGCTCAATTTCTTGAAAATTTTTTTAAAAAAGAAACTTTATCTTTTAAGGAAAAAGCGATTGCAGATATTTTTTTAACAAATTCTTTTTATTTACTGGCTTCCCATTTTAGTGATGGGGTTCTTGAACCAGAAAATTTTGAGAAGGAATGGTTGACTGTAAAAAAAGATATAAATTTAGAAGAGTTTTTAGAAAAAGCCGTTCAAAAGCAGGAGGTTAAGAGTTCTCTTTATTCACTTATACCTCAAAACGAAAGATACCACAAATTAAAAAATAAGTTAAAATTATTACGTGAAATAAAAAAAGATGGTGGTTGGACAAAAGTAGAAACATCTCAGAATTTAAAATCAGGTATGACTGGAGAAAGTATTAGAAATTTAAAGTTTCGATTAAAGCAATCCCAGGATTTTACTGGAGAAATAGATGAAGAATATGATAAAGATTTAAAAGAATCTATTATTGATTTTCAGAAAAGACATGGCTTAAAACCAGATGGGATTGTTGGCCCTAATACATTTAGGGCTTTAAATAGAGATATTGAAGAGATAATAAGAACTGTAGAGATAAATATGGAACGACTAAGGTGGCTTCCTAAAAGCTTTGGTGAAAATTATATTTTTACAAATATTGCTGATTATACTTTACAGGTCTATGAAAACAAAGAAAAGGTACTGGAAATGAGTGTAATTGTTGGTAGAGAACAGAGAAGTACTCCTGTTTTTAGTAGTAAATTAAGTTATCTAGTTTTAAATCCTTATTGGACTGTACCACGGACAATAGCTGTAGAGGATAAATTACCATTAATAAAAAAAGATATTAATTATATTTCTGAAAATAATTTTAAAGTTTTGAAATTTATAGATGGAAAAATTATAGAGCAAAATTACCAGGAAATCAACTGGGATAATCTAAATAAAAATAATTTTAATTATTATTTAAGACAGGATCCCGGTCCTAATAATGCTTTAGGAAGAGTTAAATTCATGTTTCCAAATAAGTTTAGTGTTTATCTCCATGATACTCCTAATAAAGAACTTTTTACTCAAACTAAGCGTAATTTTAGTTCGGGATGTATTCGCTTAGAAGAACCATTGAAATTGACTGATTATCTTTTAAGAGAAGATAAGAACTGGGATCTAAAAAAGATAAACAGTATTCTTGAAACTAATAAAGAAACTACTGTAAATTTAACTCAAAAGTTACCGATCCATATCATATATATGACAGCCTGGGTTGATGATCAGGGTAGATTACAGCTTAGAAATGATATCTATAATCGAGATGCTAGATTGATTTCTGCATTTTATCAAATAAAAGAAAGGATTGAAAATGATTAAAAAAATAACAACTACAATTTTATTGATTTTAATATTAACAATTCCTGCAGCAGCCAGTTTTGATCCAGGAAAAGCCGATTTTAAACTTGTTTATAATGATTCATTGATTCAGCATGAAAAATTTAGTGTTTTTGTTTTGCCTCAGGAAGAAATTAATTTAAAAGTTTCTGAAGCTGATGAAAATGATAATTACAAAATCAAACATCCAGAAATTAAGATGATAAAAAAAGAAAATACAAAGTGGAAGTTAAAATCACCAGAGAAAATAGGTAATTATCAAATTGAAATATACAACACAAAAACAAAAGATAAAATCCTTTTACAGGTATTTGTAATGGAAGCCTATGATAATTTAGAGGATGGTTATCTAAATGGTTACCGAATAGGTGATTATCCAACTATACCTGATGACAAAAAGGAAGATTATGAACTGCCTCGCGGGTTTATTAAAGTAACTAAAGAAAATGAAAATATATATCTTAGTCCTCACTTTCAATTAAAGCAATTTTTGTGTAAACAGAATAGTAATTATCCTAAATATTTGGTAATTCAACCTTCTCTTCTTCAAAAGTTAGAATATATTCTCAGAGAAGCAAATAAAAGAGGAATTAGAACTGATGTATTTCATGTAATGAGTGGATATAGAACTCCCTATTATAATCAGGCAATAGGGAATGTTGCTTTTAGTCGTCATATTTTTGGAGATGCAGCAGATATATTTATAGATAGAAAATCTAATAATTATATGGATGATCTCAATGAAGATGGTAGAGTAAATATAGCTGATGCTAGAAAATTATCGCGAGTAGTAGAAGAATCAACAAATAGAGATGAATATAGTAGATTTATTGGAGGATTGGGGATTTATCACAAAACTACCAGTCATGGTCCTTTTATTCATATTGATACAAGGGGTTATATAGCAAGGTGGTAAATTGATATATAAAAATAGTATATAGCATAAAAAGAAGGGTACCATTTTCTCATAATACTGCTCCAAACGTAAGCAAAGCTTATTTCCGGAGCACTAAAATTCAAATATGGTACTCTCCTTTTGCTTTTCAGGTAGAGTTAAATTTATGGGAATGTAGTTTTAGCGGCTTTGAAAAATTCTTGCTATAATCTAAGCCGGTATTCGACATTCTCATAAATTTAACTCAATGTGAGGAATATCATAGCATTCTTTATAGTTAACCTATATAATAAAGTTGAGTTAAATAATCAACTTAAAATATAGGAGGAGATTTTTAAATGAATATAATGAAATTAGATGAAGTGATTACTGAAGAGAACAAAAGAGGAGTTAATTCTAAAGGAATAGTGGAAAATGATGATGTGAAAGTTACTCAAATTGAATTAGGTGAAGGAGATTACCTACCAGAGCATTCTGTACCTGTTAA
>DATFIM010000133.1 GCA_035270125.1 Halanaerobiales bacterium
AGTACAAAGTCAGGGGATAATTCTTGCTGATAACCAAAAAATAATAAATATTTTTAGAGAAAAAAATAACACAAAAGTAGATCAGCTTCTTCAAGAATTAGAAGAATATCATGAAATTATTATTCATCTTGGCTCAAGAAAGGTTTTTGAGCGAGGAAGTGCCTTTTTTTATAAAACCAGTCAGGAAAATCTCAATTATTTTATAGAAGAATTGAAAAAAGATAATAAAAAAATCTATCTATGGTTTTTAGATAGTTTTGGGGGTAAAAACTTTCTTGAAATTTATGATCAATATCAGGAAATAATTGATGCAAATCACTCACAATTAGAAAAATTAGATTTAAATTATGATGGAATTATAGTTGATCTGGAATGGATAAATTTTGGTACAAAAGATAATTCTAAAAAATATCTTGAGATTTTAAATTACCTCAATTCAAAGTTCTCAGATAAAGAAATCTATGCTTTTGCCTCACTTTTAGATGATAATCTTGAAAATAAAAATAGAGGTTATTATGAAAAAGAAATGTTGGAATATCTGGATAACATAATTGTTATGCTTTATCTTAAAGATGGGGGGTATTATTTAGAAAATAATCAACTAAATCTTATATTTAAAAATGAACGAATAGAAAATTTGCGAGAATATTATAATAAAGAAAATTATAAAATTGCTATTTCCTTAATAGGAGGTATTATCTTAGAAAGAAATGGAAATTTATATCCTATAAAATCCAGTAACGAGTTTATTTATCAGCAAAAATGCGAAAAATTATATGAAACAGATAGAAAATACTATACAATAAAAGGATATGAGGCCAGACAAAATTTTTCCATCATCCGAGATGATGGAGTAAAAGAAGAAATAAAATCAGGCGAAAGATTACACTTTCTTAAAATAAAAAAAGAAAACTTAGTGAAAACAAATGATTATATCTGGGAATTCTTTTTACTAAATAATAGATTTTAATTATTTAGATAAAAAAGAACTTCCTTTTAAATAAAAACGCCATAGTTTATCTTTATATTCTTCTGCATAATCAATATTTATTCTTTTACCTGTCCCTATTTCAAAATTATTTTCTTCATCTTCTTTAATATATAAATGTTCATTAGCAGTCAGATTAATTCCATTTAATTTTTTGTTGATCTGAAGGGCCTGACATAACTTCCCCGGGCCATTTGTTAAATCTTCTTTTTTCTCACTCTTAATGTCTCTATTACTTTTAATAATCTCCAGCTCAGAAAGGGGTTCAACTGCTCTAATCAATACCGCTTCAGGCTTACCCTCATTTGCAGTTACTATATTAAAACAATAATACATACCATAAATAAGATAAATATAAGCTATTCCACCTCTTTTAAACATTGTCACAGTCCTTTTAGTCTTTTTATTACCATAAGCATGGGACGCTTTATCTTCAGGCCCCATATAAGCTTCAGTCTCTACAATCTTTGTTTCGATAATTTTATTGTCTATCTTTCTTATAAGTTTTTTACCAATAAGCTCTTTTGCTACAGTAATAGCATCCTCTTTAAAGAAATTTTCAGACAAAATCACAATATCTCCTCCAGCAGTTAATTTAGCGAGATTTTTCTCTCTCTATAATTTCAATTAATCCTTTTTTATATTTACTGTCATCTTTTTGGGTACGTTTACTATGAGATGGATGTCTTTTACCAGCTCTTCTCATTTTTGCATTATGATGTCTTCTCATCAGTAAATTATCTATATTATGTTCAGTATATTCTTTGCCATAAAAATTCAGAACATAAACACCTCTTCCAAGTACTAAAGCAGCCAGACCATAATCCTGAGTTATAACAATATCCCCACTCTGACTTCTATTTACAATTTCCATATCAACTGATTGATTTTCTGTATCCATCTTAATTATTTTACCATAATCAGAGTCTAACTGATGATCATAATCTACAAAAATCAGAACTTCAATTTTATATTCCTCTGAAATTTCTTCAGTTAAATCTATTACCGGACAGCTATCTGCATCTATTAAAATTCTAATAATATCACCTACCATAATTTATATAAATCTTCACGAAACTCCTCAGCTAATTCGAGAGATTCGTTACAAACTTTGACTTTATCTTTATTATCCAAAAAAGCCTTATGCATATTTTCTTTTATTTCTTTTTCTTTTTTATCACGCAAAACACTAATAGTTCTGGCAAAAAAAGACCAGTCATCTATCAATCTATGGGACAATTCTCTCCAATCACTGGAAAATCTGAGTGCCGAACATTTATCTTTAAATTTATCAATAAAACCATGACTCTCTTCACTCATAATCAAAGGTTTATAAAGTGAAACACAGGGATTAGGAGAAGCTGTCATCCAGATTATAAAATCATCAGCAAAATATTCTACTATCATAGAAGAAGTTGTTTCTGACTTAACCGCCCAGGCTGAATGCATACAAATAGCTTTTCTGCCTCTTTTTAATTTATTTTCTTTACTAATATGTGAGCGAAGCAACTTCATAATAGAGCTTAAATAAAAATCATTATCTTCCAGAAAATCATTAATAAAATTTTTCCTTGTATTCCCTTTAGCAAAATATGTTTTTAACTTGTTTTCATATTCATTCTTAAAATTATCAACACTTTTTATTTTTTTATCAATTCTATCATAATCATCTTTTATACTATAAGCATTAGAAACAGCTTTTTTATATTCCTTAATTTCTTTTACTGCCCAATGCTTACCGGCACTTTCTAAAAGATAAGCCTTAGCAAAATCTCTTATCAAAAAAGAATTATCATATTTCAAACTACGCTTATAGCCACCATCTCCTCCCTGTCCATGATTTTCTATAAGCTTAATTATAAAATCAACTGCCTCTTTAGCAGTTTTAGAATTGTGAAGTGCAAGTCGAAGTATATCCACTCCTAAAAGACCTTTTTTAGAAACTTCTTCTTTAGAAAACACAGCCTGATTACCAATAGAAACTCCATATTCATTAACTCCCATCTCAGCTCCCCAGGTCCAGACAGGTTTTGAAACTACAGCTTTATAGTTATTATTAAATTCAGAAAAAATATCTTCAAGGGTAGAAAAAGAATTTTCAATATATTTTTCAACTTTTTCCTCAAAAGGGTTATTATAAAAATCTTCATTCGGTTTTTCTGAAATACAGATCAACTGCCTTTCAGCTGTATCCCTATCTGAATTTTTAGCAAAATATGATCTTTCTTTTCCAAAAGCAACTAAGGAATCACCCATAATATCTCCTTTCTAATCATTCCTAACTTATATTTTAGTACCAATATATAAGAGATGTTCACAGCTGGCCCAGGTCATCGGATTTTTCGAAGTTTCAAAAATTAAATCCAACCATTCCTCATAAGCTTTATCAGATAATTTATTTATTTTTTCTTCATTTTGTGCTGTTAAACCTTCTATTCCACTTATAACTTCTTTTTTAAGAGCAAAATTATTCATAAAAGGTTCAATTTCAGCAGGATTAATAAAATGAGCAGTAATAAAACCAGGGTTATCTGAACTAACAATATTTTTGCCATCCTCTAAATAATTAAGTAAAAAGTCACTTCCATATTTAGCTAATTCTTCTGGATTCTTTTTTATAAAATCAATTGTCGGGGCATAGGCAGAAATAAAGGAGACAAATAGTTTTCCACCTTTTTTTAATCTTTTTAAACACTGATTAACAACTTTTTTTCGTTCATTTTTATCAGTTAAATGATATAAAGGTCCCATACATAAAACTGTATCAAACTTCTCTTTAACATCTTCCTCAAGTTTAAGTGCATTTCCATGAATATATTTTTTAAGTTCAAGATTATTTTCTTCAGCTTTTTTCTTAGCAAGTTTTATATTTTCTTTTGAGAGATCTAATAAAGTAACATCATGTCCTTTTTTGGCCAAAAATATAGCATATCTACCAGGCCCTCCCCCAACATCCAATACTTTTGATTTCGGAGCAATATATTTTTGCATATATCTTTTTGTAATATCAAATTCAACTTTATGTCTTTTAAGACGGTCCCATTCTTCTTTGGCAGCCTGATCATAATATTTCTCTACTTCATCCATAAATAAAATCACATCCTTCTTAATAAACTCTTTTTTCTGGAATAACCCCTCTTACTCCACCAGTTGGATCTTCTATATCTCCTTCATATCTAGGTATTAAATGTAGATGGAAGTGCATAATTGTTTGTCCTGCTTCTTTCCCACAGTTAAAGCCTATATTATAACCATTAGGATTATATTTATTATCTAACAAAGATTTACAGTCTTCCATTAGATCAAAAATAGCTTCTCTAACTTCAGTACTGGCATCAAAATAATCACGAATATGTTCTTTTGAAATAATAAGAATATGCCCTTTATTAACTGGGTATTTATCATAAATAGCATAAGAAAATTTATTTTTAGCTATAATTTTATCCTCATTAATATTACAAAATGGGCAGCTCATAATATCCCTTCCTCATTTTTTCTTTCTATATATTTCTTCTATATATAACTTAAAACTCCTTTTATCACAAAATTATAAAAATTTATAACTTCTATAAAACCCTTTACAACGACAAAATTCGATGATATACTATAAAACTAAATATACAGTTGTTTAATTCGCTAAATTGTTAAATCATTAAATTTTTATTAAATAAATAAACATTTAGGAGGTGATTCACAAAAAATATTGTCTTCTTTAGAAATTCTAGTAAAAAAAATTAATTAAAAGTATTGAAAAGGAGAGTAGATAATTAATGAAAAAATTACTTGTTTTACTATTAATAATGACATTTCTGATCTTTAGTGGTACAGGTTTTGCCGCAGAAAAAGGTGGAGGAGAATTAACAGTTGGTTTAGAAGCTGATCCCCCAATGCTTGATCCCCATCTCTCTACTGCAAAAGTAGATAGACAGGTTTTCCAGAGTTTATATGATACCTTAGTTGAAGTAGATAATAATATGAATCTTGTCCCTGGACTGGCAAAAGATTGGACAATTGAAAATGACGGGACTCGTTATGTTTTTAAATTAAGAGAAAATGTAAAATTTCATGATGGAACAAAATTTAATGCTCAGGCTGTGAAATTTAATTTTGAAAGAATGCGGGATGATAAATTAGGTTCACCAAGAAAAAGTGAATTAAGTCTTATCGAAAATATTGAAATTGTAAGTGATTATAAAATTGCTGTAGAACTATCAAAGCCTTTTACACCATTTTTAGCTTCCCTTGCTGATAGAGCTGGAATGATGGTATCTCCTACTGCTGTTAAAGAACTTGGTGAAGATTTTGCCAATCAACCAGTAGGTACAGGTCCCTTCCAATTTGTAGCAAGAGAAGTTCAGGATAAAATCGAGTTAGAAAAATTTGATAACTACTGGAAAGAAGGTTTGCCATATCTAGAAAAAGTCACCTATAAACCTTATCCTGATGGAAATGTAAGGATTGTTAATTTAACTGATGGGGACTTGGACATGATAGGAGAAGTTCCTCCCAAAGATCTTAGAAAATTAAAATCCGACTCTGGTATAAAAGTAAGTATGGTTAGTGGTCTTGGCTTTCAGGGTATCTGGGTAAACAAAGGTCAAATGCCTTTAAAAGATAATCGTCTTGCCCAGGCTTTAAATAAAAGTATTGACAAAGAAGCAGTTGTAAAAGTTGTATTTGGAGAAGCAGCTATTCCTGCCGATAGTCCTTTCCCACCTGGAACTTCAATGCATAATGAAGAAAGAGAAATCGAAAAAGTTGATCCAGTTGGTGCCAAAAAGTTATTAAATGAAGCAGGTAAACCAGATGGTTATAAACTAACAATGATGGTAGCACCTAATCCAACAGCAAAACAAACTGCTCAATTAATTCAATCAATGGCTTCTAATGTAGGAATTGATATAGAATTAGAATTACTTGAATTTGGTACTTTACTTGATCGTCTTACTGCCGGAAACTATCAGGCTGCACTTCTTGGCTGGAGTGGTAGACTTGATCCTGATGGAAATACCTATCGTTTCTTCCATAGTGAAGGTGGATTAAATGATAGTAATTATAATAATGAAAAAGTTGATGATATTTTAGATGAAACTCGGGTAGTTACAGATCCTGAAAAAAGAAAAGAATTATTCCAGAATTTAATGACCCATCTGGATCGCGATTTACCTTATATGTTTGTATATCATCCAAGAGAAATAAAGGCATTTAAAGAAAAAGTAAAAGGATTTACTCCTTATGCAGATGGTTTATTAAGACTTGAAGAGGTCTGGATAGAAAAAGAAAACTAAAGGAGGGGAGAAATTGAGTAGATATATATTACAGAGACTAATGATGATGATTCCAGTTTTGCTTTTAGTAACCATACTCATCTTCTCCTTAATTCACCTTACTCCTGGAGACCCTGCCCTTTTAATTTTAGGGCAGGAGGCTTCTCCAGAAGCTTTATCTTCATTAAGAGCAAAGTTAGGACTTGATCAACCACTTTATATGCAATATCTAAGCTGGATAGGAGATGTTCTAAAAGGTGATTTAGGTGAATCTGTACGGGATAATAGGAGTGTAGGTAAAACAATATTAAGAAAACTTCCAGCAACTATGGAATTAGCTTTACTCGGAATTTTAATATCTATTATTATTGCAATCCCAGCTGGTATAATATCAGCAGTGAAAAAAGGAAGTGTATTTGATTATTCCTCTACTTTAGTAGCCCTTGGAGGAATTTCAATGCCCAGCTTTTGGGTGGGAATACTTCTAGTTTATCTTTTTGCAGTAAAATTCAATATATTACCTCCCTCAGGTTATGTGTCACCCTGGGAAGATTTAAGCCAAAATTTAAAACTAATGATTTTACCTTCTATTTCCTTAGGAATTAGAATGGCAGCAGTTACAATGAGAATGATGAGATCAAATCTATTAGAAACTCTACAAAAAGATTATATAAAAACAGCTCATGCCAAAGGTCTTTCTAATAAAGTAGTTGTAGTAAAACATGCAGTTCGAAACTCACTTATTTCAGTCATTACAGTAATTGGCCTTCAATTATCAGCATTTTTAGGGGGAGCAGTTATTACAGAAACTATTTTTAGTATACCTGGTTTTGGAAGATTGGTTGTACAATCAATTTTCAATAGAGATTTCCCAATGTTACAGGGATCAATTTTGATTATGGCTGTAATGGTAATTACCGTTAACCTCTTAGTCGATATAATCTATACTTTCCTTGATCCCAGGATTGAAGCAGGAGGTGAAACAAAATAAATGGCAACAACTGAAAAGAGATTAAAAATTTCTCAGGAAAATAATAAAAAGAGAAGAAAAGATAAAAGTAGAGCAGAAGTATTATGGAGTAAATTTTATAAAAACAAATTGGCTGTTATTGGTGCTATTATAATTATTATTGAAATTTTTGTAGCCCTTTTAGCTCCCTGGATTGCTCCCTATGATCCTACTGAGCCAAGTTATGTTAAAGTTCTTAATTCACCAAGTTCTGAACATTTTTTAGGTACAGATAGTCTGGGGAGAGATGTATTTAGTAGAGTAGTTCACGGAACAAGAGTTTCACTTTCTGCTGGTTTAATTGCAGTTTCTATAGCTTTAGTTATTGGAGTCCCAATCGGCCTTATATCTGGATATTATCAAGGATTTTTAGATGAATTTATAATTATGAGATTTACTGATGCAATGATGGCTTTACCTTCTCTTGTACTTGCTTTAGCATTAAGTGCAATTATGGGAGCAGGTCTGAGAAATGCAATGATAGCAATAGGTATTATTTTTACCCCCCGTTATATAAGACTTGTTAGAGGAGAAGTATTATCAGTAAAAGAAGATCAATATATAGAAGCTGCTCATGCTTTAGGAATGAGTGATTTAAGACTATTATTTAAACACATTTTGCCAAATATAACAAGTCCAATAATGGTTCAGGCTACTTTAAATATTGCTACTGGAATAATTGTAGAGGCAGGACTTAGTTATTTAGGACTTGGCACACAACCTCCTGTACCCAGCTGGGGAAATATGTTAAGTAGTGGCCAGGGATATTTAGAACAGGCTCCCTGGATAGCTTTATCTTCTGGTATAGCAATTTTTATTTCTGTACTTGCTTTCAATTTATTCGGTGATGGTTTAAGAGATATGTTAGACCCTAAAGAAAAATAAAATTTGTTTATCCTCCCAGGGTGGGGATTAAAATCCCCACCTTTATAAATAAATTATTCACTTACATTATAGTAATCATCATTATTTTCTAGTTTTTCTATATGTCTTTTGTTATTCTGTACATCATGACCAATTAATTTAAGCGAATTTATGAACTTTTCTTCAATTTTATCAAATCTTTTATCATGTTCCTTTAATTTATTTTCAATTCTATCAAGTCTTATTTCAATACCATCAAATCTCTTGTCAACTCCATCAAATCTTTTTTCAATTTCTTCAAATCTTCTATCAACCTCTTCAAATCTTCCATCAACCTCTTCAAATCTCCTATCAATTGCTTCAAATCTTTTATCAACTGCTTCAAATCTTTTATCAACTGCTTCAAATCTATTATCGATTTCCTCAAACCTCTTATCCATTTCTTCAAATCTTTTGTCGATATCCTCAAATTTATCTAACATAGTAACCTTTAGATTTGCCACCATATCAATTAATTGTTTAATTCCATCTTCCATATTTATCACCTCTGATAAAATTGTTATATAATATACTTCTATATCAATTCTTCAATTCCTTTTTAATTTTACATTAATTTCCTTTTAAATATATTATATGTTTCAGTTTTTCTACTCCTATCAAGTACAGCAAAAACTATTTTATCAAAATAGCTATTAAATCTCTCATCCTCTTTTATAAATTTTCTAAAATAATCTGCAACATCTTCTGGATTATTTCTAAATACTCCACAACCAAAAGCACCAAGTACAAGTGCGCGATTTTTATTTATTAATGCAATAGATAATATTTTTTCAATTCTATATTTCATCTTTTTCTCTATCTTATTTTCATTTTCTTTACTTTCTCGAGAACGAACAACTCCAGCATTAACAGCAGGAGCTGTTATCATAGAAACTTTATAAGGGTTATCTAATAGACTACCACTATCCTCACGAAAAACAGGTACTTCAGGTGAATATATCATATAATCTAAGTATAATGCTGAATCATATTTTTTGTTTTCATCATACATTTCTTTTTTCTGTTTTATACAGGGATATAATGCTGAAGAACGAGCCAGACTTTCTTCCTGGGCACTACTTCCATTCAAAAAGCCTCCCCCTGGATTTTTAGCAGATGCAAAATTCAAACAGGCAACTTTCTCATAATCTTCTATCTGTTTAAGACGTTTAGCAGCATTTAAGGTTGTTTCATTTGTTACTTTTATTTCAGTTTCTTTATTTTCACTATTAATTAAAACCTCATTAACCTCATTATTAATTTTCTCCAATTCTTCTGGTGAATAAAGTTTCGAATTATTTACTGCATTCTTAATTTCTTCACTCAAATCTACAACTTCTCCCTTAAAATTCACATAAGCTCCATAATCAATTATAGTTAAGGTGTTTTCAGCTAGTTTGGCTCTTTGATATGAATTCACTGCTTACACCTCCTTCTTCTGATTAATCATCTAAACTTAATGAAATTACTGAAACTGACAAATTGATAATTTTAACTCCAGTGAAACTTTCTATCTTTTCTTTTAAAGATTCTTTCATCTCAGTTATATAATCAGGAATAATAATTCCATATTTTAATGTTAACTCCAGATTAACATCTAAACCAAACTTCTTTTTTTCCACATCTATGTTGTTAATTTTAGTTATTTTAGAAAAATTATTTTTTATATAATATTCTATAGTATTTATTATAACTTTATCATAAATTATTAATTCCCCATCAAAAGAAAATTTAGGGCGGACTATAGAACTTTCCTTTTTTTCTTCATTAGAAAACCTGCTACTAAACATTTCTAAAACATCTATTATATGACCTGGAAATAAAGATTGGACTTCAATTTCGGGAACAGGTATAACATGTTTCCCTTCTTTGTTTCTAATATTTTTAGCAGTATTAATTTCCTGTTCACTGGCAATATTTTCAATATTTATTATTTCATCTATATTTTTTAAATCTAACCTTTTTACTATAAATTCAACCATCCCAATAGAAGTTCCTAAAATTAAAATTTCATCTTCTCCACTATATTTAATTCCTTTTTTAGTTTCTTCAACTAACTTATCTTCATAAAAAAGAGCAGTTTTTATTGCTCCCACCTTGGTTTTTTCTTTTTTAGCAGTTTTTCCAGCAAGAATTCTACCATTCCAGATAAGTAAACCATCATCTATAATAAGTGAAATATCATATTCATGAGACAATACTCTTGCTCTATGACTTTTTCCTGTTCCACTTGGTCCAACAAGTGCATATACTTTCATCTAATTAACCTCCAGTAAATCGATTATCATACTAAATCTCCTAGTAATTTGGGTTCTGCGAATAATCCAGTTGTACCACCAGTATGCCAGAACAAAACATTTTCTCCTTTATCTATTTTACCCTTTTTGAGATAGTCTATTAAAGCTGCTGCAGCTTTCCCGGTATAGACTGGATCAAAAAATATACCTTCATTTTCTGCAAATTCTTTTATTGCCTGATTGGCTTTTTGGGTTGGAATTTCATAACCTTCACCAACATAATTATTATCTACATTAATATCTTCTCCTTTTAACCGACTATCAATATTTAATAATTCTAAAGATTTATTGGCCAGATCAGCTGTCTTGTCTAAATAACTATTATCTTTATGACTAACATTAATACCATGAATTTTTAGATTATCATTTATATAAAAATTAGCAGCAGTTAATCCTCCTAAAGTTCCCCCTGTACCAGTTGGATGAAATAAGTGAGATATATTCAAATTTTTATGAAATTCCTGTTCTTTTAATTCTAAATAAGCTTCAACAAAACCAAGAGTGCCAAGCGGTGAGGCTCCTCCTGGTGGAATCAGATAATATTCATCACTATTTTCACTAATTTTTTTTGCATATTCTTTTGATTCTTCTTTTGCCCTATACATTGCTTCAAACTCTTCTTCACCTTTTTTCATTTTAATAATTTTTATTTCTGCACCTAAAATTTCATCTAAAAGCATATTTGCCCTAGGAAAATCTATATCTTCATCTATTACATCAACTAAATATAAAATAGGTTTTAAACCATATTTCCGGGCAGCAATTGCTGTTTGCATAGCATGATTGGATTGAGTTGCTCCATATGTAAAAACATATTTAGCTCCTTTATCTATAATCTCACCAAATAAGTATTCTAACTTTCTTATTTTATTACCCCCAAAAGAACTAAAACCTATTAGGTCATCTCTTTTTATATAAATATTTACATCATATTTTTTTGATAAATTTTTAAGTTTATGTAACTTGGTAGGCAAAAACCCTAATTCTTCTTTTCTAAAATTATTAATTTTTGAAGATATTTTGTGATATCTTTTTAAATTATACATCTTATAACCCCTCTCTATCTGATAATATAATTATATCATAGAATCAACTAATTAAAAATTTTAGAAATAAAAAAAAGGCAGTACCTCTTTTTAAAAGAGATACTACCTCAAATAATTCTTGATTTTATTATTAATTAAGCAGCCCAATCAATCTCAAATAAGTAAGCAGAATCATCTACTTCTACTGCTCTATTATCTGCATCTACATCTATACTATCCAGACTGCGGAGGTAATTAAGAAGTGAATCTCTGACTAATACATTAGTATCTGTAAATTCAACTTCTGTAAAGGTTTTAAATCCATCTCCACCTTCAGCAAGGAAGTTATTGGTAGCAACTGTATACTTTTTATCCATCTTAAGTGGTGTACCATCAGGTAGAGTTACTTCTACAACTCTATTATATTTTTCTTTATCCATATCATATTTTACTACTAAACCAGTATGTTGTAACATACCTTTATTTAATGTAAGACTCTGTTCCAGAATTTTCACAATTTGTTCTCCAGTCATTTCAGCTTTTACTATTGAATTACCAAATGGTAGTAGTTCATAGATATGACCGACTGTTACATTACCAGCAGGAATGTCTATTCTTAATCCACCTGGGTTCTGAAAAGCAATATCTACATTTGCAACATTTGTCATCGCATCAGTTGCTAAAGCACCAATTTTAGAAATATCATTATACTTACTTACTAACTTTTGTTCAGTTGTAATAACAGTTTCAGCCATTTTCTTCTCTATAGTTTTTGCATAACTATTTATCATTGATTGGATAGGCTGACTTTTAGCCATACCTAATACACTTTTCTGAACAGGATGTACCATTGGTGTAGCATTATATATTTCTCCATTTTCATTACTTACAAAATATCTTAAGTTTCCTAAATAACGTCCATGATTACCTGCTTCAACAATTGGATTATTATTAACAATTGCATTAACAGCATGGTGACTATGGCCACCAACTATACCATTAACATTAACCAATCTAGCTGTTTCAACTAATTCACCAGAGACTTCACCACTGTCATAATTCATTGTCCCAGGCATATGACTTACTACAATTACCATATCTGCACCTTTAGCTCTAAGTTTTGCTGCCCACTCACTAATTACTGCAGCAGGATCAATAAACTTAATATCTTCTATATAAGAAGGCATGGTTGTACCTCTAGTTTCAGGGGTAGCTATACCAATTAAGCCAATATCTAATCCATCAACAGTGATCATTTTACTTGGAGTAGCCCAATCAACTCTTTCTCCAGTTTTCTTATCAACAATATTTGCAGCCATCAATGGAAAATCAGTTTTTTGATCAAAATATTTTACCTTTTCAATTCCCCAGTCAAATTCATGATTACCTATTGCCTGAGCTACATAATTAGCGGAATTCATAAATTTAATTACTGGTGCTCCATCATTCAAGTTAGAGATTGGAGTACCCTGAAATGAATCTCCGCCATCAACTAAAATAGTACCATCTGGATTACCACTGCGATAATGATTAATAATTCCCATTAATTTTGCAGCTCCTGGTTCTTCTCCAGCCTGTACTTTACCGTGAAAGTCATTTGTAGATAAAACATCAATTCTTTTATACTTAGTAGTAAGTCTGGATAAAACTGCGTCAAACTCATTAGTAGTCATATCTCTATCTGGAAATAAGAGATTTTCAGCATCTCCTACCAAAAGTCCCATATCAACTGCTAAAGCTAATTCATCTTTAAATTCTTTTTCAATTTTACTTGCATCTGCATATTTATTGAGAATATCACCGGAAACTCTTTTTTCTATTCTAGTAGCATTCATTAACATAGCTACTACTTCTTCTCTCCTAAGCTCTTTATCAGGATTAAATTTATTTGTATTATCTATTAATCCTGCCATCAAAGCTGCTTCAGCATAACGCAGTGTATTGCCTTCAACATCATTAAAACTTGCTTCTTCAACTTTTACAGGAACATCATAATTAAAGTAATTTACAATAGATTCAACAGCCAGAGCTTTATTAACACTTTGTTTAGCTTCAGGTTTTTCTCCAGTTAAAACTCGATCTAACATACTTAATTCACTAGCAGAAGCTGTCATTCCAATAGTTAAAACAACAGCCATAACTAAAGTAATGGTTACTAATAGTTTTCTTCTTTTATTTATCAATTTTATTCCCCCTTATAATTTTTGGATATTTGATAAAAGCAAAATCATCCACTTCTCATTGATAATGGATATTATTACTTCTTATTAATAATTTTTCTAGAAAGAATAGTAAATTCCTCCCAATTTAATCTTAATTTAATATTTTAATGTTTTCATCTAATAAAACTTCTGCTGTCCATTTTGCTACTTTTCCTGTTACATCAGGACATTTATCATCATGTCCTCCATCTTCTTCAAATTTTTTATAATCAGCAGTATCCCAGAGATCATAAGTTCTACCCATTAATAATTCCTGAACATCTCCACATAATACACTACCAAATTCCTCAATAAATTTTTCTCTTACCTTATTAGCCAGTCTGGAAGAACCAGTCCAATATTCATCATCACTATCTCCAAACTGATCTTTTCTTCTGCCAAAATAAGAACCAATAGCAAGCATACCACCTAAAAGAGCACCACAGGCTCCATCTCCACACATAGCTCCTCCAGCAGCTAAAGGATGACTGGCTTTTATTATTTCATCATCTATCCCTTCAAAATAGTCATGAAGTGCAGCCAAAACAGCCTGAGCACAAAATCCATATTCACTTTCATAATCATAAGCAGACTGATAGATCTCCTCTAAAAGTTCTTTTCTTTCCTCACTTTTCATTTAAATCACTCCCTTTCACAACCACAACTATTTGAGATATTTAGTAACAATCTAAATATCTTCAAAAATAAGGTGTAAATTACTATATCTATTTAAAGAGTTATTTCCCTGCCTAATAAACTCCCAGGTTTCTTCATATTCACCGGCAACTGTAAAAACTCCATTTCTAATAAAATCTAAAAACTCTAATTCCCGTCCAAAATAACTATCACTAAATTCTTCAGCTTTTTCTTTCTTTAAACTCTTATCAATAATATTTGGATCATTATGAAGTACATGTTCTAAATTACAGGATAAGTAGTAAGCGTTATATGGAATTCCATTAATTTTTGAATGACTACTTAATCTATCCATAATCCTACTTTTTTTATCATTTCTCTTTTTGGTATTTTCAGGATTGCGGGTGCATAACTTATCACTATAATAGTAATTCTTATCTTTTTCATGCTTTTCAATAAAGTCTTCACTAATATATGCTCCGTCAGTATCAAGTAAATGAATAATTTCTAAAATATCACCCTTATTATAATGTTCTTTGTCCAAAAAAGATAATATTTCTTCTGTTATACCTTCTACTAAAAAAAGAATTAATTTTTTAGTCATCAGCATCAACCTTACCAGCAGCTCTAAAAGCCCTAGCTATTTTATATTCATTGGTCCTCTCATAAACCTCTTCTTCCTGACCACCTAACTTAATTCCTCGATAGTAAAAGCTTCTTAGATTATTTGTTTCCTTAACATTGGTAAATCTAATATATCGATTCTGAGGATTAGTGGTTGTAAAAATCAATGACTCTTTATTAAGTTTCTCCAGGGGTCTTAGGTTATGAGAAGTAAAAACCAGCTGTCCCTTGGCTCTATCCTGAATAATCTCTAAGATTTCACCTAAAAGATATTCAAATATACCGGCATCAAGTTCATCAACCGCTAGACAAATACCTGGCTTATTATACATTGCAATCATCGCACTTAAAATAGATATAATCTTTTTAATACCATCCGACTCATATCTCAGAGGAATTTTAATTTCTCCTCTTTCCGCCAGCAACTCCAATTTAATTACTGGATCACCATTCTCGTCCAATTCTTCCCCATACTCTTTAATTGTAATTGTAAGATCTGGTATTATCTCTTTTAAAACAATGTTTAAATTATCGATAACATTTTTAACAGTAGAAAGCACCCGCTCGGGAACTGTTGTCGGCTCAGAAAGAGCTATTGCCAGATCTCCACCTTCTATTCTCTCTGAATCACTAACTTGAAAACAGAAGGGTATAATTAGATTGGCATTGATCATACTTGAACGAGAATTTCTGATCACAAATAGATTCATCCGAGCATACTGCTTAATTTCCATTATAATATCAGCAAATTCGTTAAAGGCCTCATTACCCCTATAAATATGATCCATCTCATTAGAAAAAACAAAAGATGTTTCATTCTTTTTGGCAAGCTCCTTAGCAACCTTAAGGTCAACCTTGGCCTCCTTATTATTTTTTGTGAGTAAATTATAGTTCTTCTGAGGTCTAAATAATTGCTTTTTATCATCTAGATTGTGAGTTATTATTCCTCGCTTATATGTCCAGCCATCTTCTTCAAGCTTTTTATATGAAAGGTCTTCCTTGATAATAACTGGAGCAGCATTCTCTCTTCTTTCAATTACCATTTCATAAAATAATTGATACCTATTTTCACCTAAGTTCATAGAAAAAACTGTATTAATAGAAGCTTCTTTCTCACCCTGATATATATAATCTTTAATATTTCCAGGCAAAGATTCTCCAAGCAAAACCATTTTTAGTATCCACAAACCTTCAATAAAAGCAGTTTTACCAGAACCATTCTGACCATATATCCCCAATACATCTGAAGTCTTAGAAAAAAAATCTTCACTTTTATAACTGTTAAACTCAATCTGACCCTGTCTAATATTTTTAAAGTTATTCAATTCCATCTTTTGCAAACGCATCATTTTTTCTTTCATTTGATCACCACCATTTATTACATTATACAACTATCAGTAATAAAAAGCAATATTTTTCATTAAATCGATATAAAAAATATCATATTTAACAAAAAAATAATAATATACTCAAAAAAATATTAATCCCTTTCACAACCACAGCTATTTGAGATATTTAAAGTAATAGCAAATTCACCTTCATCCATTTTATAAGTTATTTCTTCTAATAGAGAGTAAACTTTAGTTGCTTCTCCGTGAATAATAGTAGATAAATCATTGCTCTCATATTCCAAACCTGATTCATCTATAAAATGAATTACCTTCTTTACTTTTTTATTTACTTTATTAGTATTCAAAGGATAAAAACTAATCTGACAGGAAATTATTGTTTTACCTTCCATAATGTGCAGAAAAAGCCTCCTCTCTTTTTAGTGGCCAGTCTTTTTTCTTCTTTCCAATTTATTTTTTCTTCAGATGTATCAGGACCAATAAAAAGACATTCTTTGGTTTTTATAAGATTTTTTTGGTCTAATTTTTCAAGATCTTCAGGATTTTTAAATTCAGCATCATTGAAAACAGAATCTTCTTTCTCTGCCTGTTTTTGATATATTCTTCCCCAATCAGAATCTTTTGTGATAGTACCTAATAAAATCTTTCCTCCCGGTTTTATAACTCTTTTCATTTCGTTAAAAGCTTTTTTAAGATCTTTTATAAATTCCACAGCAGCCATAGAAAAAACTGCATCAAAACTATTGTCAGCAAACTTAAGTTTTGTAGCATCTCCTTTTTGAAAATCAATATTCAGGTTATTATTTTCAGATTTTTTTCTTGCCTTAGCTAACATTGGTTCTGAAACATCTATTCCCACAACCTTAGCTCCTTTTTTAGCCAACTTTATACTAAAATTACCTGTTCCACAACCAATATCAAGAATTTTTTCTCCTTTTTTAGGTTGAAATAACTCAAATGCTGTTTTTGTTTCTACTTCATCTACAAAATTACCTAATTTTGTTTCATACCAGCTATCATATTCTGAGGCTGATTTTTCATCAAAACTCATTTTATCACTCCATTTTAAATAAATAATTTGTTTATAGATGCTTTAAAGCTTCTCTTTTGCTTAAAGAAGATAACTCATTATCTTTAACAAAAGTTCTAATTACTTCAGGTTCTATTCTTGCATACTGGCGCAAAGCCCAACCAATGGCTTTTTGAATAAAAAATTCATCTATATCTTTTAAACGTAAAATTATATCAAATAATAAATCCACATTAGTATCTTCTTTATAACCTAGCTGAAATAATATACAGCTTCTCTGCAGCCAGATATTATCTGAATTAATCCATTTTTTAATATACACTTCTTTCTTTTCTGGAAACTTTTTAAAATATGACCCTACTAATTTTTTAG
>DATFIM010000134.1 GCA_035270125.1 Halanaerobiales bacterium
AGAACTAATTCCAACCAACAACAAACTAAATACTAAAACTAAAGATACAACTTTTTTCATTTTTTATCATCTCCTTATTTTTTTATTCTATTTATACTTTAACAGGAGATTATGAAGAAAATATGAATTTAACAAAATAAAAAAAGCCCTAAACCTAATTGGTTTAAGAGCTGACATAAAAATGGCACGGGCAAGAGGACTTGAACCCCTAACACCGAGATTTGGAGTCTCGTGCTCTGCCAATTGAGCTATGCCCGTGCGTTAATTAAATATTTAGCTGTAAGACCGGTGCGACCTGACTCGACGTCAGTAGTACCAAAAATATCATTGCGTTCTTAGAATAAAATTTTTGGTGGAGGTGGTGGGAGTCGAACCCACGTACTATATGGCTCATCTCACAGTTTCTACGAGTGTAGTCTGTTCTTTTATTTCACAGCATAGTCTCCAACAGACAGGATACTATAACTGTTAGCCTGTTGATGTTCCATCTACCTACAGGCTTCAGTAAATGGTGAGTCTGCTCATTTATGACACTTGCCAGCCTGCACAGACAACAGACTAACAAGCGTTAGCTAACTACGTATATTTACGCAGCAGCTAAGGCGTAATCGTTATCGTTTGCGGATAACTTTAGTTCCAGTGTTTAACGAGTGAAAGGAGTCCTCGACCCGCTTCTGAGGGATTCACCATATAGGCGAAGCCAAAACACCCCCGAAGGTGTTTTCAATTTTGCGTATACTATTATAACCTAAAATTAAGGTCTTGTCAAATTATTGAGCAAATTTTGTATTTAAGTTCTTCCTTTAATATGATCTTTAAATGCTTTTTTCATTTCCCTTTGAGCAGTCTTCTTTTTAATTTCTCTTCTTTTATCTCTAACATTTTTACCTTTAGCCAGAGCTAATTCTATTTTTGCCAAATTATCTTTTAAATAAACTGCTATAGGTACTAATGTAAAACCTTCTCTTTGAGTCTTTCCATATAAACTGTCTATCTCTCGTTTATGAAGCAAAAGTTTTCTTGTCCTGTCTGGTTTATGATTATATCGATTCCCCTGTTTATAGGGACTAATATGCATATTAAGGATAAATATTTCTCCACTTTTAACTATAGCATAACTATCTTTTAAGTTAACTTTTCCCTGTCTAACAGATTTAATCTCTGTACCTTTGAGTTTAATACCTGCTTCATAAGTTTCTTCTATATGATAATCATGCTTTGCTTTTTTGTTTCTGGCAACTACTCGAATATTATCGTCTTTTGCCATAAAATCCCTCCTTTCCAGATTGATCTGAAAATATTAATCAACCAGGACAAAATCAAGCTGTCTTTGGTCAAGATTAACACCTGTTACTTTTACTTCAACTTCATCACCAATCTGATACATTTTCTTTGTTCTCTCACCAATTAAAGCATGCTGATCTCTCTGGAAAATATAATAGTCATCTTTTAGATCTTCAACATGAACCAGACCTTCAACAGTGTTTTCCAGGCGGACAAAAAATCCAAAACCTGTTACTCCACTGATAATACCGGTAAATTCTTCATTCATTTTATCTTCCATAAATTCAATTTTTTTGAGATCTACAGAATCTCTTTCTGCTTCCATTGCTCTTCTTTCCTGTAATGAACTATGGTCAGCAACATTAACTACCTGTTTTTTAATTTCTTCTCTTCTCTGTTCATTTAGATATCCATTATTTAACACTTCTTTTATTATTCTGTGAATCATAAGATCGGGATATCTTCGAATAGGAGAAGTAAAGTGACTATAATATTCTATACCGAGACCAAAGTGGCCAATATTGTGATCAGAATAAACTGCTTTTTTCATTGAGCGAAGTAAAACAGTTTCAATTATATTTTGTTCAGGTTTACCCTCAACCTTTTCTAAAAGTTCCTGTAAGGCCCGAGGATGAACTCCATTTTTTACACCTTTAAGATGATACCCAAAATTATGAATAAATTCATTAAATTCCTGCATTCGATCTATATCAGGTTCATCATGGACACGGTAAATAAAGGGAATATCCCGCCAGTACATATCTTCTGCTACTATATTATTAGCAGCTATCATAAATTCTTCAATAAGTTTTTCTGGCACTTCATGTTTTCTTTTTTTCAATTCTTTAGGATTACCATTATCATCTAAAATAACTTTAACTTCTTCAAAATCAAAATCAATACTTCCTTCAGCAAATCTATTATCTCTCAATTTTTTCATAGTTTTCTGCATTAATTTAAGCTTAGGTAAGAAATCATCATATTTTTCCTGTAGCTCTTTATTATCATGTAAAAGCATTTCTCTAACTTCATCATAAGTTAAACGATGATTTGTCTTTATAATACTTTGTGTAATTTCATAATCTGTTAATTCTAATGGTTCCAGCTTATAATCCATAAATACAGTCATCGCAAGTCTATCAACCTGGGGATTTAAACTGCAAATTCCATTGGATAGTTTTTGGGGAAGCATAGGAATAACCCTATCAACCAGATATATACTTGTTCCCCTTTCTCTTGCTTCTGCATCTAACTCAGTTCCTTCCTGTACATAATGAGTTACATCTGCAATATGAACACCAAGTCTAACTTTATTTTCAGCTATTTTTTCAATAGAAACTGCATCATCAAGATCTTTAGCATCTGCTCCATCAATAGTGACCATTGGTAAATCCCGAAGATCTTTTCTTTGACTTAAATCAGGATCTTTAACCTCTAGAGGCACATCTTCTATTTCTTTTAAAACTTCAGCTGAAAAACTCTGAGGTAATTGTAATTGTCTAATAATAGCTTCAATATCAACACCTGGCTGATCACTATCCCCAAGAATTTCAATTATTTTTCCCTCAGGATTACGATTACTTTCCGGCCACTGTTCTATTTTGGCAACTACTTTTTGATTTTGTTTTGCTCCTTTTAATTTTTCATTAGGAATAAAAACATCAGAAAAAATTCTTTTATTATCAGGAACTACAAATCCAAAATATTTACTTTTATCTAAATTACCAACTATAGTTTGATTGGCCCTTTCAATAACTCTTACAACTTCACCTGCTTCTTTTTCACCTCTCGAATCAGGAAGAAGACGTAAAAAGACCTTATCATTGTGCATAGCACCATTCATATTTTCCAGACTTATAAATATATCTTCTCGTTCTGGATTATCAGGAATTAAAAAAGCAAATCCCCGAGGACTCCTATCAATTCTACCTGGAATTAAATTAAATTTTTCTGGAACCCCATACTGTCCTGAACTATTTTTGGCAACCAAACCTTCCTCAACTAATTCTTCTAATAATTCTCTAAAATATTTTCTTTGATCATCAGCTATCTTGAATTTTTTATATAATTCTTCAATAGTAACTGGTTTTTTTGCTGTCTCACGTAAATACTTTAATAATCTTTGTCTTGCACTCATAATTAATCAATCCTCAATTTTATAATTTTTCTTTATTTCTCTTTCTTTTTATCTTAAAGTCCTAAATCATCAGAAATAGATTTCATACCTTCTAATGATAATTTAATAAATTTTTCTAAATCAAGTCCCATTTCTTCACAGGAAGCAATTACTTCTCTATCTGCTCCTTTCGCAAAAGAACTTTCCTCATAACGATTCATTACAAATTCAGTATTAACAGCTTCTAACTCCTTATCTGGATGAATTAAAGCTGAAGCAACTATCAATCCTGAAAGTGGATCACTTGCATAAAGAGCTTTATCCATTAAATTCTTTCGTGGAAGTTCATGTTCTCCATTATGAACCTTTACCGCATATACTATATCTTCAGCAAGTCCTAAATCCTCTAACATTTCTGCTCCAACTAGACTGTGTCTTTCTGGATCATCTTTAGTTTCTTCATAATCAATATCATGTAATAAACCTGCTAATTCCCACTTTTCTTTATCTTTATCAAAATATTCAGCTAAACGTCCCATAATTGCCTCTACAGCCAAACAATGTTTTACCAAATTATCCTGCTCAATATTTTCTTCAACAAGTTCTAACGCTTTTTCTCTTTCCATCTTATCTATCCTCCTCTACTTTTTTTAAATTCTTTTAATCTTCTAAATTTACTCTCATGAATTTAGCCTCAGCTGAAGCTAATAATTCATCATCTTCTCCATATAAATAAGCTTCTGTATAGAATAGTTTATCTTTATAGTCATCTAATAATTTACCCTCTATTTTTAACTTTTGATCTATTTTTACAGCTTTTTTAAAACGGACATCAATCTCACCGGTAACAGCTGCTATTCTATTTAATTCTAACACTTTTGCCATTGATTCATCAAGTAAGGTGGTCACAAGTCCGCCATGCATAATCCCACCATAACCCTGATGCTTTTCTTTAGGTTTAAAAATAGCTTTTGCAATATTATCTTCAACTAATTCAAAATCCAATTTTAAACCTATTGGATTATCTTTACCACAGGCAAAACACATATTATTATTTCTTACTTCCATTATAATCAACTCCATTTTAAAAATGTCGCCAAAACCGGTATAAGTTCTAACCCGGCCCTGGCGACTTAATTTATAGTTTCATTATTAAATTATTTTAAAGAGTAAACAGTGGTGCGAAAACTAGAGATACAATAGTCATTAACTTAATTAAAATGTTAAGAGCTGGACCGGAAGTATCCTTAAATGGATCTCCAACAGTATCTCCAACTACTGAAGCAGCGTGTGTTTCTGTACCTTTACCACCAAAGTTGCCTGCTTCAATATATTTTTTAGCATTATCCCAGGCTCCACCAGCATTAGACATCATGATAGCCATAAGTACACCAGAGGAAAGTGCTCCAGCAAGAAGTCCTCCAAGTGCTTTAGGACTCCAGAGACCAACAACTACCGGTACAATAACAGCTAAAAGTCCTGGTACAACCATTTCTTTTAAAGCGGCTTTAGTACTTATTTCTACACAACGTTTATAGTCTGGTTTAGTATTTCCTTCCATAATTCCAGGCATTTCTTTGAACTGTCTTCTTACTTCTTCAATCATTTCAAAAGCAGCTCTACCAACAGCCTGCATGGTGATAGAAGAAAATAAGAAAGGAAGCATAGCTCCAAGGAATAAACCAATAATTACATTTGGCTCAGTTAAACTTATTGATTTTAGGCCAACTGCTTCTGAGAAAGCTGCAAATAATGAAAGAGCAGTAAGAGCTGCAGAACCAATAGCAAAACCTTTACCCATCGCAGCAGTAGTATTACCAACAGCATCAAGTTTATCTGTTCTTTCTCTTACTTCTGCAGGCAATTCTGCCATTTCTGCAATTCCACCTGCATTATCAGCAATAGGTCCATAAGCATCAACAGCAAGAGTAATACCGGTTGTAGCAAGCATTCCAACAGCAGCCATAGCTATTCCATAAAGACCGGCAAAATTATATGCTATAAAAATCGCAATTGCAATAACTACAATTGGGAAAAATGTACTTTTCATTCCTACAGAAAGACCACTAATAATATTAGTAGCAGCTCCAGTTTGTGATTGATCAGCAATATCCTGAACTGGTTTATAATGATCTGAAGTATAATATTCAGTAATCTTACCAATAGTTATACCGGCAATAAGCCCAGCGGTAATTGCCCAAAAAACTGCAAAACTACCTAAAAATGTCTTTACAAGTATTCCACCTGCAATCCAGGTAACACCAGCACTAAAATTAGTACCTTTATGGAGAGCAGCAGATGGATTACCATCAGCCCCTGCTTTTACAAAACGAGTACCAATAATAGCAGCTATAATTCCAATTGAGGCAATAAGAAGTGGTAAAATTACATGATCTGGACTCAAGGTTGTACCTAGAGTCATAGCAGCTACAATTGAACCAACATATGATTCAAAAAGGTCTGCTCCCATACCAGCAACATCACCAACATTATCCCCAACATTATCAGCGATAACAGCCGGGTTACGAGGGTCATCTTCAGGAATTCCAGCTTCTACTTTACCAACAAGATCTGCTCCAACATCAGCAGCTTTAGTATAAATACCGCCACCAACACGAGCAAATAAAGCAATTGAACTGGCTCCAAAAGCAAAGCCACGAATATATTCTATATTATTAGTAAAGACTATGTATAAAATTCCAAGTCCTAAAGTTCCTAAACCAACAACAGACATTCCCATTACTGATCCACCGGAAAAAGCTACATCTAAAGCTTTATTTAAGTTTGATTCAGCAGCATGGGTTGTTCTTGCATTAGAGTTTGTAGCAATCTGCATTCCAATAAATCCAGCTAGCCCAGAAAAAAGAGCTCCCAGAACAAAAGAGATTCCTGTCTGCCAGCCTAAGTTAGGTACCAAACTCATAATTATAGCAACAATTAAAACAAATATGGAAAGTATTTTATATTCACTACCTAAAAATGCCATTGCACCTTCATTAATAGCATTTGATAATTCAGCCATTCTTTCATTACCTTTAGAATTTTTATTTACCTTTTTTACAAGGAAAAAGGCAAATACTAAGGCAATGACCCCTGCAAGAGGTGCGTAAATATTCATTTTTTATCGTCCTCCTTGAATTTTTCTGATTTCAATTTAATATATATTTTAATATAGCAAAAAAAGAAATATAAAGCCTCTTCCTAATTAAATGATTTTAGGTTATTATTAAACAACTGAGAAAGAGGCTATTTAAAAATAACCATTAAATTACTGCAAGAATCATTGATGTAATCATAAAAATTATTGCAAGAACTGTTGTAATCTTACTTAATTTTTCATCAAGACCCTTTTGTTTTCCAAAAAATTGTGATGCTCCACCGTCGATAGCACCTGACAAACCGGCACTTTTACCTGACTGAAGCAAAAATCCAACTATGACACCAAGAGAAACTATAAGGTGGAAAATCTTTAATACTAACACTGCTAAGCTTCACCCCCTGCTGACTTTATTTACTCCTTAATTATTTTAACATACCTCAGGCAAAAACACAAAAAATATAGC
>DATFIM010000135.1 GCA_035270125.1 Halanaerobiales bacterium
ATTTTTGACATTAATTTTAAAAGCAGATAAACTTATTTACAAAGGATTAATAAGTTTGTCTGCTTTTTTATATTAAATTGGGGAGGAAAATTTAATGGAAAAATATATTCTTGCTATTGATCAGGGAACTACAAGTTCCAGAGCTATTATATTTGATAAAAGTGGAAAAGAAGTAAGTAAGTCTCAAAATGAATTCCCTCAGTATTATCCAGAACCTGGCTGGGTAGAACATGATCCAGATCAAATCTGGGGAACAACAAGTGGAGTTATTGCTGATGCTCTGGCCAGTGCTAATTTAACTAAAAAACAAATAGCAGCTATTGGTATCAGCAATCAGAGGGAAACAACAGTTATCTGGGATGCTGAAACTGGAGATCCAGTCTATAATGCTATTGTCTGGCAGGATAAAAGGACTTCTAATTTGTGTGATAATCTAAAAGATAGAGGACTGGAAGATAAGATAAAAGAAAAAACTGGTTTAGTAGTGGATTCCTATTTTTCAGCAACTAAAATAAAATGGATTTTGGATAATGTTGATGGTGTTCGTGAAAAAGCTGAACAGGGCCAATTACGTTTTGGAACTATAGATAGCTGGCTTATTTGGAAATTAACAGGTGGTAAATTACATATAACTGATTATACAAATGCTTCAAGAACTATGTTATATAATATTTTTGATTTAAAATGGGATGATGAATTACTTGTTGAACTTGATATTCCTAAATCACTTTTACCTGAAGTAAAAAAATCCAGTGAAGTTTATGGTAAAACAAATGGAGATGTATTCGGAGCAGAAGTTCCAATTGCCGGGATAGCAGGTGATCAGCAGGCAGCTACCTTTGGTCAGGGTTGTTTTGAAAAAGGGATGGCCAAAAACACTTATGGGACCGGTTGTTTTATGTTAATGAATACTGGAAAAGAGGCAGTTGAATCTGAAAATGGTCTTCTGACAACCATTGCCTGGAATATAGATGGAGAAATAAAATATGCCCTGGAAGGTTCTATTTTTGTTGCTGGTGCAGCTGTTCAGTGGCTTAGAGATGAACTAAAAATTATTGATAGTGCTGCTGATTCAGAATATTTTGCTCGAAAAGTTGATGATTCAGGTGGTGTTTTTGTTGTTCCTGCCTTTACTGGATTGGGGGCACCTTACTGGGATATGTATGCCCGAGGAACTATTGTTGGATTAACCAGAGGTTCATCCAAAGAACATATTATTAGGGCAACTCTGGAATCAATAGCCTATCAAACTAGAGATGTTCTGGAAGCTATGGAAGCTGATTCTGGACTTGAATTAAAAGATATGAAAGTAGATGGGGGAGCAGTTGAAAATGATTTTTTAATGCAGTTTCAGGCTGATATCCTGGGAACTGAAGTAAAAAGACCTGAAATCAGCGAGACAACAGCCTTAGGTGCTGCTTATTTGGCCGGCCTTGGAGTAGGTTACTGGCATGGAATAGATGAATTAGTGGAAAGATGTAAAAATGATAGAGTTTTCAAACCTAAAATGAGTGATAAGGATAGAAAAAAAGCCTATGCCGGATGGAAAAAAGCTGTAAAAAAAGCCAGGGGGTGGATTGATGATGAAAGTTGATTTTGCTGAATATAATTTTAAAGGAAAAGATGGTTTAGATATTTATGGAAGCAGGTATGAAATTGATAAACCTAAAGGAGTTATTCTTGCTTTACATGGAATGGCTGAACATAGAAAAAGATATGATGAATTTGCTAATATTTTAAACAATGCCGGTTATTCCTTTTATATCCATGATCATCGTGGCCATGGAGAAACAGCACTTGAAAATGATATGCCTCTAGGTCATTTTGCTGATGAAAATGGCTGGGAAAAAGTTATAGGAGATGTAAAAAACCATCGAGAGTTAATAGAAAATAGAAATGATAGGGAAATTCCTGTTTTTCTTTTTGGACACAGTATGGGATCTTTTGTAAGTAGAGATTATATTAATCGTAATCCAGATGATTTTTCTGGAGCCTTATTATCCGGGGCAGCTCTGGTGAAAAGAACTGAACTATTTTTGTTAAAATTTTTTATTGGTTTAGAAAAGCTTTTCAAAGGAGATAAGAAAAATAGTACTCTAGTAGAAAATTTGATTTTTTCTTCTAATAATCGTTCTTTTAAAGATACAGAAACACCTCATGATTGGTTAAGTAGAAATAGTGAAATTACAAAAAAATATTATGAAGATGATCGCTGTGGTTTTAGCTGTACAGTTAAATTTTATGATGATTTTTATGAGGGAATGAAAAATACAGCTTATATTGAAAATTATAAATCTATCTCAGAAAATTTTCCGATTATTTTTCTCTCAGGTGAAAAAGATCCAGTTGGAGGAAAAGATATTATTGAATTAGCCAAAAAATATAAGAAGGCCGGTCTGAAAAATGTAGAACATAAATTATACCCTCAGGCAAGACATGAGTTAATTAATGAATATAATAAAGATGATTTTTTTGAAGATGTAATAAACTGGTTGGATAAAAATATAATTTCATTTAAGAGGCAGGAAGATGAGGGTAGTAATGAGAAGTAATAAAGTAAGCATAAAAATCCTGCTGGGATGCTCCCTACGACTGTGAGAGTATCAGGTAGGGAGTTTTTTTCAGAAGGAGGATAATATGGATAATCATATAAGACTTTTTAATTTGATTGCTCCTTTTTATAATCTGTTTTTTAAAATGCAAACTAATAATTATAGGTCTTTAATTGAAAAAAATATAGATAAAATTGATATTTCGGAAAATGCTAGAATTTTGGATTTAGGATCAGGTACTGGAGCTTTTGGTTATTGCTGGCAGGAAAAAGGTTATGAAGTTAAAGGAGTAGAAGCTTCTCCAAATATGTATAAAAGATGCTTAAGTAATGGTATTGATTGTGAGAGAATAGATATTACTGAAGGATTACCTTTTGCCGATAATAGTTTTGAAGTAGTAACTGCAGCTTACCTGGCCCATGGTTTAACTGAAGAGAAAAGAAAGATTTTATATAAGGAAACTAGTAGAGTTGCATCAAATTATGTCATCTATCATGATTATCATGATAATGATTATTTTTTAATAAAAATTATTGAATTTTTAGAAGGTGGAGATTATTTCAATTTTATTAAAAAGGCACCTTCTGAAATGAAAGAATATTATGGTGAATTAAAGAAAATAAAAAATAGTCCCTGGAATAGCTGGTATATTTTTAAAATTAATTAAGGAGCGATTTTTATGGTTGATTTAAATGAAATTGAAAAAATTTTTAATGACATAATAATCTGGGTACAAAACAATGTATTCTCTATTGATAATTTAATTGACGGGGTTCTTTTGCTCCTGATATATTTAATAGCTATTTATATATATAAAAAATCATTTCCTAGAATAAATAAACTTGTTAAAAAGATAAAATTTATTACAGTTCAACAAAAAAATAAATTAATAAATATAATTTTAAAACCATTAATTTATATGTTTTTAGTCTGGATTTATGTTTTAATTGTAGAAATAACTGGATTTAGCCATTTCTTTAGCAGTATAGCTGCAAATTTGCTTACAGCCTGGGTTTTTATTAAACTAATAACAACCTTTTTACCGGATAAATTTTATGTTAAAATATTGTCTTATGTTATTTGGGCAGTGGCAGTTCTTAAAATTTTAAATATTTATGAAAGAACTATTAGTATTCTTGAAAGCCTGGCTTTTAAAAGTGGGAACCTGGAAATTTCCGTATTATTAGTTATTAAAGGTTTTATTATGTTTATCATATTTTTCTGGCTTGCCAGAAAAATTAATGAATTTTCCACAAAAAGAATTGAAAAATCAGATGAATTGACACCTTCTATTAAAGTTTTGATTAAAAAACTAACTAAGTTTGGTTTTTATACTATTGCTTTTTTAATAACATTAAGTAGTATTGGTGTTAACTTAAGTACTTTTGCTTTCCTTGGTGGTGCTATTGGTGTTGGGCTTGGTTTTGGTTTGCAAAAGATTGTCTCTAATTTTATTAGTGGAATTATTATTTTACTTGATAAATCAATTAAACCTGGCGATGTTGTAGAAATTAATGATATTTACGGAAGAGTTAAAAATCTTGATACTCGTTTTGTCTCTGTTGTTACTCCTGCCAGCAAAGAATACCTTGTTCCAAATGAAAATTTTATAACAAATCAGGTAATTAACTGGTCATATAGTGATGATCGAGTAAGAATAGATGTACCGGTAGGAGTTGCTTATGATAGTGACCTTAACCGAGTTCATGATTTATTATTAGAGGCGGTTGCAGATAAGAAGAGAATAATAAATAATCCACAGCCTAATTGTATTCTAAAAGAATTTGGAGATAGTACTGTTAATTTTGAATTAAGATTTTGGATTAAAGATCCTCAAAGAGGTTTGGCCAATATTAGAAGTGAAGTTTTATTTGATGTCTGGAATCTGTTACATGAAAATGATATTACTATTGCATTTCCTCAACAGGATCTTCATTTTAAAACAATTTCTGATGAAATGATGGAAAAATTCAAAATGGCTTTTAATGCCGAAAATAATTAGGAGGAGATAAAATGATTTGGAAAGAAAGTTATAAGATAGGTGTTGAAGAAGTTGATAAACAGCATAAAGAACTTTTTAAGAGATTAAATAATTTTATTAAAACTGTTCGTGGTGATGAGGATGACAAAGAAACCAAAAGAAAAAAGGTAGCAGAAACTCTTGAATTTATGGGAGATTATGTTGATGAACATTTTTCAGATGAAGAAAAATTACAGAAAAAATACGATTATCCTGATTATGAAAAACATCATGAAATTCATGAAAAATTCAAAGCAGAAGTCAGGGAATTTGCAGAAGAATTTAGTGAAAATGAGTATGATGAAGAATTTGCCATGGAATTTAGTGGCCGTTTACTTACCTGGTTAATCAACCATGTTGCTGATACAGATCAGAAAATAGGAGAACATATAAATAAGGTAAAAGAAGAAAGAGGTGAAAAATAGACAATGGATGTAAATTATTTAAACCCAATTTTAGATGCAACTAATAATGTTTTTGAAACTATGATGCAGCTTGAACCTAAAAGAGGAGATATAGAATTAAGAGATGAGGTTATAACAAATAATCAGGCCAATGTTATTATTGGATTGACAGGTGATATAGAAGGTTCTATTGTCTATAGTTTTTCTAAAGAAATTGCTTTAAATATTGTTAATGAAATGGCCGGGATGGAGATAGATGAAATTGATAAATTTGTAACTTCTGCTATTGGAGAAATGGCCAATATTATTAGCGGTAAGGCAGCTACAGGATTGGCTGAAAAGGATTATGAATGTGATATTGCTCCACCACAGACTGTTTTAGGTGAAGATACAAAAATTTCAACAGGTACTGAAAATATACTTAGTGTAAAACTTGAGACTAAAATGGGAGATTTTCAGGTCAATTTTTCTATGGTAAAAAATTAATTAAGATGGAGGATCATCATGTTATTGGATTTAAAGGATATTGATTTATCTAATAATGAAGAAAAAATTATAAATAACTTCAATTTGGAAATTGAAGGTGGTAATTTATATCCTCTGGTTTATTCTCGTGAGGAAAAAGAACTCAGTTATATCTTTAGATATCTCTTAAAATTACGCGGGGATTATAAAGGATTGGATTTAAAAGATATTGCTTTTTTTCCTGATAAAGGAGGATATTATCCTGATCTGACTGGTATTGAGCATTTTGATATTTTTGAGAAAATATATACTGAGTTTTCAAGAGATAAGGCCAGAGAATTAGTATATGAATTTAAGATACCTTTAGAAAGAAAACTAAAAGAGCTTCCTGATTTTCAAAGAAGAATCATTGTTATATCAGCCATTCTTGCTACTAAACAGAAAATTTTATTTTTAGAAGAACCTTTAACTAATCTACCAGGAAGTGAAGCATCGCTTTTACAATATATTTTTGCAGAAGAATTAAAAGATGATAGAGCTATTTTGTTAACTTTAAGTAAAGATAAAATTGAGAGATATAATTTTAATGAATATTATCTTTTAAATAAGAATGGAGTTAAACTTAGAGATAAAAAAGAAAAATCTACAAATAAGAAAGATAATGATGAAGAAAAAATCAAAAAAATTCCAGTCTGGGATGAAGAAAAAGCTTTTTTAGTAGATCACCAGGATATTAAATGGATTTCAACTTACAAGGGTAAATCTACTCTTCATACTGCAGATAATGAATATAATGTTAATCTTTTGCTGAGGGAACTTGAAGAAAGGCTTGATTTTCCACCATTTTTTCGCTGCCATCGAAGTTATATAATTAATCTAAATTATATTGAAGAAGTAGTGACCTGGTTTAATGGAACATATAATCTTAAAATAGCTGAAGAAGAAATACCAGTTAGCAGATCAAATGTAAAAGAATTAGAGGAAATATTAGGAATATAGTAAAATAAATGTAAATAATTATTTTAGAGAGAAGGTGATTTATTCATTTTCTCTCTTTTTTTATTTTAAAAATAGTCATTTTATTTTCAAATATGGGATTTCATTGTCTGTAAGCTACAATTTATTTAATTTTAACTACAAAATCAATCAAACATGCTATAATTAATCTAGAAAATGAAGATGAAAAAAACATTTAAGAATTGAGGTGAAATTAATGGAAAAATCAGCAGGAAAAAGAAAAGATAAAAACAAATTTAATAATAAGGATGAAATAATAATTGATTTTGAAAATATAACTAAAAATTATGGCAAAAAAAGAGTGATCAATGATTTTAATCTTCAGGTGAAAAAAGGAGAGGTGCTGGCTCTTTTGGGAAAAAATGGCGCTGGAAAAACTACATTATTTAAAATATTATTAAATATTGTAAAAGCAGATGAAGGAAAAATAGAAATAATGGGAGAAAGTAATAAGAAAAGCAAAATAAGAGAAAATATAAGTTTTTTAGGTGAAGATTATAGACTTTACTCATATCTGAATGCTGAGGAGATAATTGAACTGGCTTCTAAATTTTATAAAAAATATGATAAAGAGTGGGCATTAAATAAATTAGAAGAATTTGATATTCCCCTTAATAAAAAAATCGAAAAATTTTCAAAAGGAATGAAACAGACTGTTAGGTTGATTCAGGCTCTGGCAAATAAAGGAGAAATAATAATTCTTGATGAGCCATCTGCAGGTCTTGATGTAAAAATGCAAAATGAAATAATTACTCTAATTCAGGATATTAATAATAAAGGTAAAACAGTTTTATTTTCCTCACATAATTTATTGGAAGTAAAAAAGCTGGCTGAAAGAGTAGCTTTTATGAAAAAAGGTGAAATAGTTGCAGTTAAAGATAAATCATTTATAGCCAGGGAAGAAAATAAGATTATTTTTGTTCCCCAAAAGAAAATTAATGAAAATGAACTTGTTATAGATGGAATTACAGGAATAGAAAAAGATGGCAGCAAATATATAATTTATTATGAAAAAAATGAGAAAGAAATAGTAAAACATCTAACCCAATATCCATATTTTAAATTAGAATATGGAGAATCTGATCTGGAAGAATTTTTCTTGAAAATTACAGGAGGTGATGACAATTCTAATTAAAAAAGAACTTAAATCAGCAAAATGGAAATATGTTATATTTTTTGCTTTATTAATAATTATGGCTATTACGATTATTATTCAATATCCTTTTGTAAAAAATCTTTTAGAACAGGGTATACTTGAAGGAATGCCCCAGTGGATGGTAAAAGGGGCAAGCCAGCAAACTGATTTTAATGTTTATCTTTCTTCTAATTGGTTTGATAAAAATTTACTGCAATTATCAGTTATTTTTAGTATTTTACTTGGAATGTCAGTAATAGCTACAGAAGTTGAAGACCATACTATTGAGTTTTTATTAACAAGACCATTTAGTAGGGAAAGAATATTTTTTGAAAAAACAGGAATTCAACTTGCTACTGGTTTAATAATAATGATTTTAACAACTTTTGTTTTAGGAATTATTTCTTTGTTTCAGGGTTATGAAGTAGATTTGATTCGCCTTTTAATTGGGATAATTCCCTTATTTGCCAAGTTTTTTATTATTTATAGTTTAGCACTTTTAGTTTCATTGTTTTTTGATGACCAGGTTAAAGCGGGAATTTCCACAGGAGTTATTTTATTTCTACTCTGGGGGATTAATTTTATTTGGGATTTAGCATTTGTAAATATTTTTTCTTATGCACCAGTAACCCCTTTTTATTTGCATGGAATATTTCCCTGGTCAGCTATTTTGAAATTATATTTATTAGCATTTGTTTTATATAGTCTTTCACTTTATAAATTTAAAAATAAGGATTTTTAAAAAATTAGGAGGAGATAATAATATGTTATTAGCCACAACAGATATAAAAAGTGATTATGAAGTTTTAGGAATGGTTAGAGGTAGTGAAATGAAAGCTGTAAATTTAGGCAAAGATATTTTTGCTTTTTTCAGAAAGTTGATTGGTGGTGATGTCAAAGAGTATTCTGAACTTTTAATTGATGCTCGTGATTCTGCTATTGCAGAAATGGAAGAAGAAGCTGAGAGAATGGGAGCAGATGGGGTTATAGGAGTTCGTTTTGCTACTTCGACAATTAGTAGTGGAGCAGCAGAAATTGTAGCTTATGGAACTGCAGTTAAATTTTAATAAGGCATGTATATTCAATTATTTCAGGAGGGGCTAACCCTCCTGAAAATATTTATAACTTAATTTTAGAGAATAAAAATAATAGGTATTTAAAAAATACATAACTTACTAAGACAATTGCTAAAATTTCTATAATAAGAGCTGGATATTTAAATAAATGAAATGAAAATTTATTTATAAGATAATTGTTAGTTAATTTTAAGCCAATTGCAGTAATTACAAATGGAAAGGTAAAAGCGGAAAAGCTGGGATGAAAACCTACTGACAGCATTTTAGGTAAATAAAGTATTACAGCTATTATTGAAAACTGGTGCAGTTACACTAGCAACTACAATCCCAACATATACAATAAAATAACTTGGAAAAACTTTTTTAATATCAAATTTAACAAGAAATTTTAAAGTAAATATCAAAATAAATAAAGCTATTATAGAAGATAATGCTCCAGCAATAGGGATAGGAGTGTTTTTTAGTATATTTGTCATCTTTTACCTCCTAATCATTTTATTACTCCATTTTCAATAAAATTTTTCATTACCCAGGCTGCTACTTCTCCAGTAATATCATAACAATGTTCTGCTCTTTCCTGGCTATTAAAGTCATCAAATTCCATAGTTAATACTCGACAACAGGTAGAACCATATTTATCTATTATATGATCATGTAAAGCAGCATTATTTGGAAAAGAATCTGGCATATCTGCACCTGGTTTTTCTCTTCCATAAGCTAAGCCCAGAGCCATTACTCCTCCACTTACTGCTCCACAAAGACATCCTGATTTACCAATTCCAATTGGAAAACCAGAGGCTAATTTTGCTAGTTTAGGTTCAAAGGGCTGATCTAACATTTCATTAATTGTTGTGATTACTGATTCTGAACAATAGAATTCTCCTCTTTTAAAATAACTTTCTTATCAAGTTTATAAATAAAACTTATTTTATCTAATTAAAGTGATTAATATAAAATGAACTATTGACAATTAGAGTCAATATAATAAAATAATAGATAGAAGTTGAAAAAGAATCTCAATTAAAGTATTAAATATATGAAGAGGTGATTAATATTCAGGACAGAAATAAAGGAATTATTCTAATTTTACTTTCATCATTGTCTTTTGCACTTATGGCA
>DATFIM010000136.1 GCA_035270125.1 Halanaerobiales bacterium
GCAATAGTACTGGTAAAACAGTCTTACAAACATCTTACTAAAGATCCAGAAGAACAAGAAAGAATGAGTGCTTAAACCTTAACCCAAAGTTAACACATTATACCTTACACCCTATATAATGTAAAAAGGCTGGTCTGAGAATTCACTCAGATCAGCCTTCCTTTTATTATATAAACTTTTTAGACCTAAATATATTAATTTAATCTTATTTCAGCTTCTTTTATAATTTGCTGAACAATTTCAGAACAGGATTTAATCTCCTTAATAGCTGATAAACTCTGCCCGGCCTGAACAAATCCCCGATCTATATCTCCTTCCTGAGGTGCTATTCTACTACTTCCAACTACCAATTCTTCTAATTCAGAATCAGAAACTCCTTCTTTTTCAAGTTTTAAGTATTTATCTGACATTTCATTTCTTATCCCACGTACAGGATGACCATGCACTAATCCGGTAACTACCGTATCTGTATCCTGACTATCTATGATTTTTTGTTTAGCTTTAATATGAGCATTACACTCTTTAGAAGCATAAAATCTAGTGCCCATCTGAATCCCGGCTGCCCCCATAACTAAAGCAGCTGCCAGACCTCTACCATCAACAAATCCACCAGCAGCAATTACTGGAACATCAATTTCAGGTATAACCTGAGTCATCAAAGCCATAGTTGTAAGATTACCAATATGCCCTCCGGCCTCCATGCCTTCGATTATAATTGCATCTGCTCCTTTATCGACAACTTTATGGGCTAATCGTAAATTAGGTACTACAGGAATAGCTATTATATCTGCTTCATGTAATTTTTTAAAATATGTTATTGGATTCCCAGCACTTAAAGTGGCATAATCGACTCCTTCACTACATAATGTATCAACTATTTGGTCACAATTATCTGCCATCAACATAACATTTACTCCAAAAGGTTTATCAGTATTATCTTTTGCGATTTTTATTTGTTCTTTTACCCAATCAGTATCTCTACCGGCGGCTGCGATTGTTCCAGCTCCTCCTGCATTAGAAACTGCTGCTGCTAATTCTCCGTCTGAAACCCAGGCCATAGCTCCTTGCACAATAGGGTATTCAATTCCCAGTAGTTCTGTAAATTTAGTTTTCACTTTATCCCTCCATCTATTATCTCTAAAATATATTATATTTTCTATAATTCAAAAGTATCTATTATCTCCGATAGTTCTTTAGACATTGCTGCTAATTCTTGAGCTGCATCTACTATTTCTTCTGTAGAATCAATCTGTTTATGGCTGGAAAGTGTAACTTCCTCTGCATTTTTGGCAGCCTCATCACTAACTACAGCTACATCTTCTACAACCTGTTTTACATTATCACTTAACTCAGCCATTTGATTATTTTTATTACTTATATTATTTATTAAATCAATTAAATTACTTACTCTCTTTTCAATTGTAGCAAAGGTTTCTCCTGTACCTTCAATAACTTTTACACTTTTATCTACTACCTCTTCCGTATCATTCATCTTATTTACAGCACTTTCTACATTATTTTCAATCTTAGCTATAAGTTCTGCAATCTCTTCAGTAGCTTCTGCTGATTCTTCAGCAAGTTCTCTTATTTCATCAGCAACTACACTAAAACCACGACCTGCTTCACCGGCTCTGGCTGCTTCTATAGCTGCATTTAAAGCCAGTAAATTTGTCTGTTCAGCTATACTATTAATTAACTCGATAATTTCACCAATTTCTTTAGAAAGATCATTTAAGGAATGAATTTTATTGGAAATTTCACCTGAGTATTCTTTAACCTGATTGATTTGTTTTATTGAACTGTCAATAGCTTTTGTCCCCTCTTCAACATTAGAAATTACTTCTTTTGAAGATTTCTCCATAGTTTCTGACATCTCTTTAGTATCTTTGATTTCATCTATCAAATTATCTATCATATTTTTACTTTCATCTACCTGAGCAGACTGTTCTTCAGCTCCAGAAGCAACATTTTCTATTGCCTGACCTACATTTTGAGCTGAATTTTTAACTCCCTTCCCTGAATTTAATAACTCTTCACTAGAATCATCCAGATTGTCTGATATAGTAGCCATCCTTTTTATTATCTCTGATATATTTTCTACAAATTTATTAAAAGATTTTACTAAATCACCAAATTCATCTCCTCTATCATTCTTCATCTTAACCTTTAAGTTTCCATTAGCTAATTTTTCAAATCTATCTACAAGAACTGGAATAGGATTCAACATTTTTTTAACAATAAATATGGTGATAATTACTAAAATAAGGGCAGTAATACTAAGATAAATTAAAACTTCTTGGGCTAAACTTGTAATCCTGTTACCAATAATCTTACCCTTAAAAGCAGAAGCTGAAATAATCCAACCATAAGGATCATAAACTTTTGAGCTGGTTATTTTTTTGGTATTTGTTTTAGGAGAAATATAACTAACTATAGAGTTTTTATTTTCATACATTTTCTTAAATGCTGCACTATCTTTAGTTTTATTTTCTCCTTCATAAACTGGATGAACAATCAATTTTCCTTCTTTGTCCATTACAAATAAAAAACCATCACCATCTAAACTACCTCTTAGATTATAATTAGCCTGTCTCAGCTTTTCGATAATTTTATCTTTACTTTCATATTCTTCATCTAAAATCTTAATATATTCCTTAGTTATCTCCACCTGATCAGTGAGCCCTTCTCCAATAACCTCTTCAAAACTC
>DATFIM010000137.1 GCA_035270125.1 Halanaerobiales bacterium
CCAGTAACATTATTCATAGTACGTAATCTATCTAAAATAGGATCAATACCAGCTACAAATCCTACAACTTCAAGAGGTAAACCTAATTGAGTTAAAACCATAGTAAGCATAATGAGCCCACTACCAGGTACCCCAGCAGTACCAACACTGGCCAAAGTAGCCGTCAAAATCACTGTCATCTGTTGACCAATGGTTAAAGTCTGACCAATCAAATTAGCTGCAAATATTGCTGCAACTCCCTGATACATAGCTGTACCATCCATATTAATTGTAGCTCCTAAGGGTAAAGTAAAACTATATATTGATTCATCAATTTTTAAGTTTTCTTCTGCATTTCTCATAGTAACTGGTAATGTACCACTACTGGATCTAATACTCAAAGCTGTTAACATTGCATCTTTGGCCCCACTTAAAAAGGACATTGGAGATCTCTTCAAAAATCCACCAACAATTATAAGAAGATAAACAACTGTAATATGAACTATAACAGCCAGTAGTAAACCTCCAATCAACTTAGAAAAGGGGACAATAACATCCAATCCCGATTCTGCAAAAACTCCTGCCATTAATGCAAATACACCAATAACTCCATATTCCATTACTCCCCATACAATTTTAAACATAACTTCAGCAACAGTCTCTACAAAATCAAAGATCATTGTAGCACCTTTTTGAATATGCTCTTCTCCATTTTCTTTAACTATAGCTAATCCTATTCCAAATACTATTGCAAAAAAGATAGTTTGTAAAACATTACCTTCTGCCATAGCATTTACTACATTATCTGGGAAAATATTCATGATAACTTCCATGAATCCTGGTGCCTGTTTTGTTGCAATTTCAGCATCAGTACTCAATTCCATTCCCACACCTGGGTCAATAATATTAGCCATAAATAAACCTATAAAGATAGCTATTGCAGTAGTTAATACATAAAATAATACTGTTTGAACCCCTATTTTACCTAATTTTGAAGGAGTTAATTTTCTCATCCCCATAATTAATGTAAAAAAGATAATAGGAATAACAATCATTTTTAATAATTTAATAAAAATATCACCTAAAGGTTGAATCGCTGTCATTGGTTCTCCAATTATTAAACCAAGTAAAGAACCAAGAACAAAAGCTACTCCAATTCTATAAACCAATGGAATAGAACGATATTTAGCCCATAAAGACTTCTCATTTCTCATCTCCTTATCCCTCCATTATTATAATAATCCTTTAGTTGATTAAGTTATTAATAAATTAATTCCTATTATAATAATATTAAACTTAGATGATTTGTCAAATCACCTCCTTCATAAATTATTTTTTCTTTTATCTATAATGTCTTTTTAGAAAATCCTCTGCTACTTCAGGGAAAAGAATATAAGATAAAACATCTTCTTCTTTAGTAATAAAATCCTTTATTTCATCCATAGTTTCTTCAAACTTGTTATCAAGCAATTCTGCAGGACGACAGTCAATTGCTTCTTCTCCATCCAGTAGTTGTTCTTTTAGTTCAGGATTTATTTCCCCTGGAGGACGACCATACATTCCTTTTATATAATCTCTGGTTTCTTTGGAAACAAGAGCATATCTTTCGCCTTTTAAGACATTAAATACAGCCTGAGTACCTACAATCTGACTTGTAGGGGTAACAAGTGGTGGATAACCTAAATCTTCTCTAACTCTTGGTACTTCTTCTAGAACTTCATCATAGCGATCAAACATACCCTGTTCTTTTAACTGGCTTCTTAAATTAGAAAGCATTCCACCAGGAATCTGATTTGTAATTACTCTTGGATCAGTAGCAAATGAGCCCTGAAATTCCTTATAATTATCTCTGATATCTCTAAAATATCCAGCAATATTAACCACTGTATCAAGATCAATACCAGGATCATATTTAGTATCTCTAAATGTAGCAACTAAGGATTCAGTAGCTGGTTGTGAAGTACCAGAAGCAAGAGCTGATAAAGCAGTATCAATAACATCTACATCTGCTTCAACCCCTTTAAGATATGTCATAGCCGCCATTCCACTTGTATTATGACTGTGTAATTGAATAGGAATATCTATTTCCTCTTTTAATCTATTTACTAACTCATATGAACGATAGGGGGTCAAAAGACCGGCCATATCTTTTAAACAAAGTGAATCTGAACCGATTTCTTCTAATTCTTTAGCTTTTTTTAGATATTGATCTATATCATGAATTGGACTTGTAGTATAAACAATAGTTCCCTGAGCATGACCTCCATATTTTTTAGTAAATTCAATAGCTTTTTTCATATTTCTTACATCATTTAAAGCATCAAAAATTCTCACTATATCTATTCCGTTTTCAATAGCTTTTTCTACAAATTTTTCTAACACATCATCTGGATAATGACGATAACCAAGTATATTTTGTCCTCTAAGTAACATTTGTAATTTAGTATTTTTGGCTCTCATCTTTATTTTACGCAAACGAAGCCAGGGATCTTCATCAAGATAGCGCATAGCACTATCAAAAGTAGCTCCTCCCCACATTTCCAGTGAATGATACCCAACTTTATCAAGATCTTCAATCACTTCCAGCATATCTTCAGTTTTCATTCTTGTAGCTAATAGTGACTGCTGGGCATCACGTAATATAGTTTCAGTTATTTTAACAGACATTAAATTCCCTCCTTAAATTCTTTTCAATTTATTTTGTTAACCAACTAGTGATAATAAGACTCCAGCTGCTATTGCTGATCCAAGAACTCCAGCAACATTGGGTCCCATTGCATGCATCAATAAATAATTACCAGGATTAGCTTCCTGTCCAACCTTTTGACTTACTCTAGAAGCCATTGGTACAGCAGAAACTCCTGCTGAGCCAATAAGTGGGTTAATTTTTTCATCAGTAAATTTATTCATTAATTTAGCGAAAAGCAAACCGGTTATTGTTCCTACAGCAAAAGCTGCCAGGCCTAAACCGATAATCATCAAAGTCTGCCAGGTTAAAAAGAGTTCTCCTTTTGCTTTTGCACCTACACTAATCCCTAAAAAGATGGTAACAATATTAGTCATTGAATTTCGTGCTGTATCTGCTAATCTTTCAGTAACTCCACTCTCTTTTAAAAGGTTACCAAACATAAGAGAACCTAAAAGTGCACCTGCAGAAGGTATTACCAATATTCCCAAAATCATGACAGTTAGGGCAAAAAGAACTTTTTCTAATTTGCTTACTTCACGTAACTGCACCATTTCTATTTTTCTTTCTTCAGGAGTTGTCAACCATTTCATTATTGGTGGCTGAATAATCGGTACCAAGGCCATATAAGAATAAGCTGCTATAGCTACAGCTCCCAGTAACTCTGGAGCTAAACGAGAAGTAAGAAAAATTGCTGTTGGACCATCTGCCCCTCCAATAATCGCTGTAGATGCAGCCTCAGGTAATGTAAATTTCATAAAATGAGCACCAATAAAAGTGGTAAATATACCTATCTGAGCACTTGCTCCAAGCAAAATACTTTTAGGATTAGCTATTAAAGGGCCAAAATCAGTCATAGCACCTACTCCTAGAAAGATAAGAGGAGGATATACTCCAAAATCTATACCTTTATAAATATAATATAGCAGGCCCCCTTCTTCCATTAAATTTGCCATTGGTAAATTAGTAAGAATCATTCCAGTAGCAATAGGTAATAACAATAAAGGTTCATATTTTTTTTCAATAGCAAGATATATCAAAACACCTGCAATAATAAACATTACTATTTCTCTTATAGATAAATTATATAATCCCGATTCAGTAACTAGCCTCTGTAAAAGGTTCCAGTACATTAATTACCACCAGCCTCAACCAAGGCTAGTTTATCCCCCTGTTTGCATTTGTCGCCTTCAGAAACTAATATTTTAGAAATTTTTCCACTTACAGGTGAAACAATCTCTGTTTCCATTTTCATAGCTTCTAAGGTCATAATTACTTCATTTTTATTGACATTGTCTCCTTCTTTTGCACTAATTGAAAGTATTTTTCCGGACATAGGAGAAATAACTTCTTCACCTTCACCAGAAACGGTTTCTGTTTGCTTTGAAACAGTTTCCTGTGCTTCATTATTTTTATTATTTTCTTCTACCACTTTCTCATTGGTTTGCTTTTTTACTTCAGTTTCCTTCACTTCAGTATTATTGGTTTCATTTTTTTCTCTGATTTTCACTTCATATTCATTATTATTTACTTCAACTATATATGTTTTCATAGTCAATTACCTCCTCTTTTTTATACTAATCTCTTTTTCATTTATATTTTTATCATGATGATTCAAAGTACTCATAATAACTGCAATTACCTCTCCAGGAACATCTCCTTCTATTTTAATATTTTTATCCTGAGATTTACTGATATCTACATTCTCTTTTGATCCAGCAGTCTCCACAACTTCTTTTTGGGGTTTATTTAAATATTTAAAACTGGATAAAACAAAAAATAGAAGAATTAAAAATCCAAAAACCACTAGAATTCCTGTTAAACTAATGAATAAAACATCAAGTAACATGGTCCACCTCCATTAATTCACTTTATTAACAAATTCTTTTATTCTTTCTAAACCTCTTTTAATATCTTCAAGTGAAGTTGCATATGATAACCTAACAAATTTATCATTTCCAAAAGCCTTACCTGGAATAACGGCTACTTTACTTTCTTCTAAAAGAATATCAGCAAAAGACATTGAGCCATCTATTTCTTCACCTTCATATTTTTTACCGATTAAATTTTCAATATTCATCATAACATAAAAGGCACCTTCAGGTTTTTTACAACTCACTTTAGGCATCTCATTAATAGTCTTCACCATATAATTTCTGCGTTCTTTAAAAGCTTTTACCATTTCTCTAGTTACAGCCTTAGATTCATTTAGCCCCACTGTACTCGCATATTGGGCAATTGAGTTAGGATTTGAAGTAGCATGACTTTGAATATTAGACATAATATCTACAATTTCCTTAGAAGCAGCTGCAAAACCAATTCTCCAGCCAGTCATTGCATAGGCCTTAGACATACCATTAATCACAATAGTTCTTTCTTTTATTTCTTTCCCAAAAGAAGCTATACTAATATGTTCTGCATCTCCATAAATAAGCTCTTCATAAATTTCGTCAGAAACAACAAAAAAGTCTTCTTTAATAGCCAAATCAGCTATTTCTTTAAGTTCTTCTCTACTATAAACACAACCCGTAGGATTATTAGGGCTATTTAGAATAAGAGCTTTAGTATTCTCAGTTACTGCCTTTTTAATATCTTCAATTTTCATTTTGAAATTATTTTCTTCTTCAGCATCAACATAAACAGGAACTCCCCCACCTAATTTAACAGTTTCTGGATAAGAAACCCAATATGGTCGAGAAATAATAACTTCATCACCAGGATTAAGGATTGTTTGAAAAGTATTAAAAAGAGAATGTTTGGCACCATTAGAAATAATAATTTGATCTAAATCATAATCCAAACCATTATCTTTTTTAAATTTTTTCTGTACAGCTTTTTTTAAGTCTTTTGTACCAGCTGCAGCTGTATACTTAGTAAATCCTTCATCTATTGCTTTTTTACCAGCTTTTGCAATATGTTCAGGTGTATTAAAATCTGGCTCTCCAGCACCAAAACTTACTACATCATGTCCATCTGTTTTCATCTGTCCGGCTTTAGCACTAAGAGCAAGAGTCATAGAAGCATTAACTTTTTGACTTCTTTCAGATAATTTCATTTTTTGTCCTCCTTATAAGTGTTAATTTTAGACTTGTAACCATTTCAACAATAAAATTATGCATTATTCATTCCAACACTAATTTAAAATAAGAAAAAGACGAAACAGCCCTAATTAAGAAAGCTTATTCGTCTTTTTCTGTCAATATTTATTTGTTTGTAAATTATATATTAAAAAGAACGGGTTAAAAACCAATCTCAATAATTTAAATAACCTATTATAACCCATTGCATATTAATTATTTGAATGATAGTCATCATATTTTTGTAAAAAATCTTTTCCATCTTCACTAATATTTGTCCCCTGTCTTCCAGTTCCAATATCTACTAAACCCATTTTTTCTAAAATATTTATTCTACTCCTGACCATTTGAGATGATAAATCAAGATTATTTATTTTTGCATTTTCTGCAATTTTTCTTCTCCCTATATTTTTATCAAGTTCCTGAGCTAAATATAATTCTTTTAGTATAAAAATATATTCATCTATATTCCCGTGTTTGTCTAATTCTTTTTCATATTCTTTTAAAATATCAATATTCTCTGTTATGCTATCTTTTAAAAAATAATATGGCAAATCTCCTAGTTTTACCTCATCTCCCTGAGCTAACTGGCTAATATACTCAACACAATTTTTCAACTCTCTTATATTACCAGGCCAATTATAATGATAAAATCTGCTCATAATTTCATGAGGAACTTTAAGCTCTTTTCTATTATACTGTTCAAGAAAATGATAAATTAATTGAGGAATATCCTCTCTTCTTTCTCGGATTGGAGGGACATGTAATGGTAAAACACTTAATCGATAATAAAGGTCTTCTCTAAATTCATTTTTATTAATTAATTTCTGTAAATCTTTATTAGTTGCAGCTATAATTCTAACATTTACAGGCAATACTTTAGAACCACCTACCCGCCTTACTTCTTTTTCTTCTATAACTCTGAGCAATTTACTCTGTACTCGAGAACTTACATTTCCAATCTCATCTAAAAATATTGTACCTTCATGAGCCTGTTCAAATATACCAGCTTTCCCTCCTTTGCGGGCACCAGTAAAAGCTCCTTCCTCATAACCAAAAAGCTCACTTTCTAAAAGTTCACTTGGAAGAGCCGAACAATTAATTGCAACAAAGGGATAATTTGATCTCTGAGAATAATTATGGATTGATTGTGCAAAAAGTTCTTTGCCCACCCCACTTTCTCCACTTATTAAAACTGTAGATTCACTTTGAGCTATATGTTTAGCCTCTTTTATTACTTTATTTATTTTTTTGCTTTTTCCCAATATATCTGAAAAATGGTATTGGGCTATATATCCTTTTTGTTTGGTTCTTTTTCGTAAATTTCTTTCCAACTCTTTTATTTTAGTAACATCCTTAAAGACAAAAATATCTCCAATTACTTCTTCATCAATTTTTAAATTATCAATTCTAATAACAACTTCTTTACCATTTATTTTAGTATATTTTATATCCTGACTATTATATAATATATTGGATAAATTATCATCATAAATTTCCTCAATTTTTTCTTCAAAATAATCAATATCTTTAAAAATATTACTAACTTCTTCATTATAAAATTCAATTTCTTCTTCAGCATTTATAAAAACTAATCCGTCAGAAACATTATTAACAATACTATTCATCATTTTATTATGTTTAACAATTTCAGTATTATTTTCTTTCAGCTGTTTTATTAACTGGACCAACCTTTTGATATACTTAGCAATTAATATATTAGAATTTTTATTTAATAAGTTTAGTTTAGTCAATATTTCGATTATTGTAGTTAAACTAATTTGTCTTCTACCAAGATTTATAATTTCATCTTCACTCACTTCTACCGGTATGAATTCAAATTCATCAGTTGTTACAACTAAATCAAAATTTTCTGGGGTCTTCATCCCTGGACAATATGGTAAAATATTTATATGATCAATTCCTACTTCATTAACAAAAGAAACAGCCTCATCAAGTGTAATGCGGGCATTATTAACAAATAAAACCTTTTTTCCTTTTGGAATATCTATAAGTTTTTGCAAAGCTGAAATAGAAAGACTTCTTCGGGCATAAATTAAATCTACTCCATCTTTGACATACTTATCTATATCATCTTTCATTATTTTAGCTGCAATAATCAGATCAGCATCAATTTTTTCCTCTATTCCTTCTTCAACTGAATAACTTTTTATTTTAACTTCATCTTCAAAATATGTTTTTAGCTGTTTTTCAAAAATTTCTTTAGTTTTTTTGCTTTTATTTAAAACAGCAATTATTTTACTCATATATTTTATCCTCCATTATTTATAATTTAAATCTTTTAATTGAATTATAACAAAAATCATTCTTTATTTATAGTCTGATTTCAAATAAAAAAGGGACTAGCAAATATCTACTAGTCCCTCTAATTATTAAATATTATATTTTACTACATCATTAATTATTTAATCTTTAAAAATTTAGAAACAAATGGAGAAGTTTCACCCTCACGCATAAAGTGACCAGAAGGTCCTTCACCAAGGAATTCAGCAAACCATGATTCATGTTCGATTTCTTCATGTAAAATAGAAAGAGCCAGATCATAAGTTCTATGATCTTTTCCAGCAGTCATATTACATATCTCTGTATATCCTCTCACAGCACATCTTTCAGCTTCTAATAAAACTTTGATGATTTCCTTAGCATCTTCAGGATTATCAGGCAACTTAGCAGGAGGACAGGCAGAAATATCATGAAATTCCTTCATGTCATTAGGGATTTCTCCACCTAATTCATAAATTCTAGGTAAAAGAGCTTCAAAGTGATTCCTATCTTCTATTCTTGCTACTTCTGCAATTTCCTTAACACCCTCACCATCAAGACCGGTTAAATTCATTCTCAAACTTGTGTAATAATAATAAGTTGTCAATTCAGCTGAAGCATTTTTTACAAGTAAATCCAATAGTTTATCAATATCAACACCAGACTTTTCAACTAACTCTCTAGAAACTTTAGCCATAAACCAAATCACCCCTTTTGATTTTTAATAACTTCTTTATTTACTTCTTATATTTATAATTCTTCAAAAATATTTAAATTCCTTTTTAAATATTATTACTATTTTGAATTTTTATAATTTCATATATATTTTTAAATTTATTACCAGTTACAATTATTTCTATTTGATCGGTTTTTCCCAAAATTTTGTCTTCCTCTATTAAAATTATTATTCATTTCTGCTATTTGTTCTTCAGTTAAGATATTTTTTACTTGATTCCAATAATTAACTCTTGAATTTTCTAGTTCTGACTGTAAATTATTAATCTTTGTTCTAATTGTAGCAATTTCTTCATCATCTGCATTTTCCATAACCAATTCTTTCAATTCTGAATTTAGACCCTGTAACTCAGATTGTAAGTCTTCTCTTTTTTCAAAAAAATCATTACGTGCTTCATTCATTTTTTCCATTTGAGAGTCATCTAAATCTAAAGGATTATTATAAAAATTTCTCTGTACATCATTTTGATTATAACCTTTAGTTGTTTGAACTCCATTATTTCCACCTTTAGGACCTCCAAACGCATCAATAGAAAGACTAAAACCAGTTACCAACAGACCTAATACTAAAATCATTGAAATTATCTTCTTCATTAAAAATCAGCTCCTTTTTTTATTGTTTAAGTATATTATAGAAGCTAATTTTGAAGAAAATATGAATTTTAAAAATAAATATTTACATTTTTACTTTTTTAAGTGTTTTATAAATTTGATCACATATTTTAGGATTGCCAGCTACTATTAAAGGCGCTCCTTCCCATGTCTCTTCAATTACTTTTCCTCCTGCTTCTTTTATAAATAGCTTAGCTGCTGCTACATCCCATGGTTTTAATTTGAATTCCCAGAATCCATCCAGATTACCTGCAGCCACACTGCTGAGATCAAAAGCAGCACTCCCGGAACGTCTAATCCCTCTTGCTTTCATAACCATTTTATGAAAATGATCCATATTATTATATTTTGAAGTTAATTTGTCATAAGGAAAACCAGTTGCCAATAATGCTTGATCTAAATCATCTTTTTGGGAAACTTTTAGTCTTTTACCGTTTAAATATGAACCATTATCTTTTGTTGCCCAAAATAACTGATCTAATTCTGGGACAAAAACTACTCCAAGCACTATTTCTTTTTTATATTCTAAAGCAATAGATACACAATACATAGGATAACCATTAGCATAATTGTTAGTTCCATCAAGAGGATCTATTATCCAGGTATAAGGAGAATCTTTACTAACTGAACCGCCTTCTTCAGCTAATATAGAATGACCTGGAAAATTGTTATTTATCTTTGCTATGATTTTCTTTTCTGATAATTTATCAATTTCTGTAACTAAATCTACATCTGAAGTTTTTTTATCAATTGAAAAACTGCTCTCTCTAGATTTTTCATATTGTAATTTCCCAATTTCTTGAGCCCACTTTTTAACTTTTTCCAAAATATTTTCTAATTTTATATCCAATTTAAACCCTCCAATTATAAATAATTTCACCTTTATTCAAAACAATTATACTAACAATATTGCAAAACATCAATTAAAATAGAAAAAAGCCAGCAATATCTGCTGGCCTAAAATTTATCTAAAAATTATACCTTTTATTCATCGTCATCGTCATCTTCATCCTTTTCTTCTTCAGCTCTTTCTCTAGCTTTTTCTTTTGCTTCAATCTTTTTTTCAACTTTTTCTTTTAATTGTTCCATGTTTTCTGTTTTGTTTTCCAAAATTTCATTAATCTCTTCTGATGTCATTCCTTTTTCAAAAGCTTCTTTTAATGTTTCTCTAAGATCTTCCTTATCTTCTGAACTTTTTAATAAATTATTTATTTTTTCTTGATTGATATTTTTTGTTTTACTTAATATTTGAACTGTAACTTCTTCACCAGATTCTAAATCTTTTACAGACGTATCTTTAATCTCATTAATAGCCTCTTCAATAGTTAAAACTTCTTCACTTCTTTCTTCATTAGTCAAATTATCTAAATTACTAATTTCTCTTGATAAATCAGTAACACTTGCAGCAAAACCGACATTTACAGTAGAAACTACGAATAATACAATTAATACTAGTGCAAATATTTTCTTCATAAATAACTCTTCCTTATATCTTTAAATAAATTATAGTTCACTTTATAAAATAATTGAAGTGAGCTTCATCACATTAATTAAATTTATACACTCAATAGTGTTCTATCGTCAGAATATTCACTACCTTGTTTCTTTTTAAATATATCCAAAAGCTTTTCTACAGTTAATTTTTCTTTTCTTTTTCCTTTTATATCTAAGATAATATTACCTTTATTCATCATAATTAAACGATTTCCCATTTTAATAGCATCGTGCATATCATGGGTAACCATTAAGGTAGTAATATTATTTTCTTTAATTAATTTTTCTGTTAATTCTTTTATTTTTACAGCAGTATTTGGATCTAAAGCAGCTGTATGTTCATCAAGTAATAAAAGTTTAGGTTCTGTCATTGTAGCCATTAGTAATGTTAAAGCCTGTCTTTGTCCTCCTGATAATAGTTTAACCTTTGTCGTAAGTCTCTTTTCCAATCCTAAATCAATTTCTTTTAATTTTTCTTTTATATATTCTCTTTTATTATCATTAAGTCCCCAGCTTAAGGACATATTATTACTTTTATCAAATGCAAGAGCTAAATTTTCTTCTATTGTCATCTCAGGTGATGTTCCCAGTAATGGATCCTGAAATACTCTTCCAATATATTTGGCCCTTTTATGTTCAGAAACATCATTAATCACTTCCCCATCAAGTACAATATTACCACCATTAATTTGATGAACTCCAGCAATACAATTCAATAATGTAGATTTACCAGCTCCATTACTACCAATTATTGAAATAAAATCTCCATTATTTACATGTAAATCAATTTTCGATAGAGCTTTATTTTCATTAGATGTATTTTTATAAAAAACTTTTGTTAATCTTTCTAAGTTAATCATCAGTACTCACCTCGATCATATTTTTTAATTTTGGAGTTGAAAGAAAAATAATTACAATAATAGCAGTCAACAACTTCAAATCAGAAGCTGCAAAACCAATATATAAAGCAATAGATATACTTAAACGATAAAGAATTGAACCAACTATTATACTCAAAGTTGTAATAAAAATACTTTTTTCACCTAAAACAACTTCTCCGACTATTACTGAAGCAAGTCCTGCTACAATAGTTCCTATCCCCATTCCTACATCTGCAAAACCCTGATATTGAGTTACAAGTGCTCCTGAAAGGGCAACAAGAGAATTAGCAATTATTACTCCTATCATTTTCATAGTATCAGTACTTACTCCCATACTCCTTATCATCTGCGGATTATCTCCTGCAGCTCTTAAAGCAAAACCAATTTGAGTTTTCAAAAATAAATCGAGGATAAATTTAACCAATATAACTATTATTATTAATATAATTAAATTATTCCAGGGCGAAGGAATACCTAAATCACTAATTGTTTTAAAAATTGTATTTTCCCCTAATAAAGGTATATTAGGTCTTCCCATAATTCTTAAATTTATAGAATATAACATAGTCATAGTTAATATTCCGGAAAGCAAAGGGGCTATTTTAAATCTAGTATTTAAAAAACCGGTTATTGCTCCTGCTAATCCACCTGCAATTAAAGCAGGAATAAGTGATAAAAATGGATTAACACCTGCAATAATAAACTTTGCAGAAACAGCAGCCCCTAAAGGAAGGCTGCCGTCTACAGAAAGATCAGGAAAATCAAGTATTCTAAATGTCATATATACCCCAAGAGCCATAACTGAAAAAGCAAGACCCTGTTCTAGAGCTGTTATTAAAAAACTAATTCCCATTTTCAGTTCACCTCATTATTCTATAACTTTGTCCGCTTTATCTAAGAGTTCAGAAGGTACTTTAAGACCTAATTTTTCACAGGCATTTTTATTAATTGTAATATCTAAATTATCTGAGCCCTCAATAGTCATTTCTCCTGGATCTTTACCATTAAGAACTTCAGCGGCCATCTGACCAGTTTTTCGCCCTAATTCAAAGTAATTTATTCCTTTAGTTGCAATTGCCCCTGCTTCAACCATTCCACTTTCAGAACCAAAAACAGGAATACCTTTTTCATTTGTTACTTTTAAAATAGCAGAAATCGCAGAAGCCATTACATTATCTGTGGGTAAATAAATAGCATCCACTTTATCTACAACTGCAGAAGCAGCAAGTTGAACTTCACTACTATTAGTAGCTGTACTTTCTTTTATTTCAATTCCCATATCTTCAGCTACTTCTTTAGCAATATCAACCTGTACCTTAGAATTTGCTTCTCCAGAATTATATAAAACCCCAACAGTTTTTACATCAGGTAAAAAATCTTTTATAAGTTCAAATTGATCTCGAATAGGATTCATATCAGTTGTACCGGTTATATTACCACCAGGTTTTTCCATATTATCTACTAAGCCTGCTGACACTGGATCAGTAACAGCTGTAATCAAAAGAGGAATATCTGTTAAAACATTTGCTGCTGCCTGAGCAGAAGGAGTTGCTATAGCTAAAACTAAATCTACTCTGTCATTTTTGAATTTTTTTGCTATGGACTGAGCAGTTGCAAAATCTCCCTGAGCATTTTCTACTTTAAATTTAACATTTTCTCCTTCAACAAAACCTGATTCTTCTAATCCTTTAATAAAACCTTCTCTAGCTCCATCTAAAGCTGGATGTTCAACAAGTTGACTTATCCCAACTTCAAAAACTTCTTCAGCACTTGTAGTACCTGTTAATAAGACCAATCCCATAAGAACAACGCCAATAACCAATAAAACATTTTTACCGTGTTTTACCATATTACCACTTCTCCTTTTAATTTTTTTAGTAGGTAAAAAAAATAAGGCCTCCCTATAGGAGCCCAGTAAAATTAAGCTTAATCTGAATAAATTATTTTTTAATATAGTTATTTCCCAGAAATTTAAAAATAGATATAGATATAGTGGGAATTTAAAATAACAATATTATTTAATTATCCAGATTACTTTTTTACTCCTACCGTATTACCATTTTACTATGTTAAATTTAGTTTATTATATAACCTGAATAACACTTTGTCAACAATATATTAAAGAACTAAAGTATTCTAAATTTTCTTAAGATATTGTTCGGTGACTCAAACCAACCGTAACTTCATTAAGATTAAGCATACCTACTCCAAAAAATACAGCTACAACAATATGTTCACCAGACCTGGCAACTGCCATTTTCCCACCAATGTTTAAACCATTAGCACTACCCGAAATTTGGGTTATTGCATCATGGGCTGCACCAGCAACTGCACCCTGGTGGACATGGGTTTCCTCAATTAATCCTTCTCTTTTAGCAGCAATAACTATATTTTCGATCATCTTTTTGATAGATTTATTAAATTCTCCTCCAAAGTCAACTGCTGCAGTTAAAATATCTTCTTTTTTAAATTTATCTTTCAACTTTCTTTCTTCTTCACGATCAGAAATAGCCATTTTCAAAGCTGCTTTAGATACAATCACACTTTTTTTAGCCATAATATATCAGTCCCTTTAACTAATTTGCTTTTCTATTCTTTTATTTATATCTGCAATATCAGCCATATTTTCTCCAACGATTCCTTTAATAGATCTAATTCTTTTTTCAAGAGTGTCAAATCTGCTATTCATATTTTTATCTAAATTATCCACATCCATTTCCAAACTACTCATTCTATCCTCTAAACTATCTATTCTATGCTCTAAATTATCCATTCTGTTCTCTAAACTATCCATTCTAATCTCTAATTTATCCATTCTGTTCTCTAAACTATCCATTCTGTTCTCTAAACTACCCATTCT
>DATFIM010000138.1 GCA_035270125.1 Halanaerobiales bacterium
AATGAAAATCCTGAAATAGTAAATGATTGGTTAACAGCTTCATCTGTTTCTGAGTAAATTTATTACTTAAGACCCGGTTTATTATTAAAATAAATCCGGGTCTTTTTATTAATTATAGTTGTTTTTTAGTTTAATCTCTTTTTCATATCTTTTAAAAGCTAATTCAATTAAATGATTAATTAAATCTGAATAACCTATACCACTTATTTCCCATAATTTTGGATACATACTTATTTTAGTAAATCCAGGAATAGTATTGATTTCATTAACAATTATCTCTCCATCTTCTTTTAAGAAACAATCTACTCTAGCCATTCCTTCAGTTAATAGAGTTTTATAAACTTTTAAAGAAATTTCCTTAATCTTTTTTGTTAATTCATCAGATAATTCTGCTGGAAAAGATAAAACTGCCCCCTGGTCATTAATATATTTAGCTTCATAAGAATAAAAATCGTCCTGAGGTATTATTTCACCAGGTAAGGAAGCTTTGATTTTTTCATTACCAAGAACAGAACATTCAATTTCTCTGCCCTTTATAAATTCCTCAACAATTACTTTATTATCAAATTTCAAAGCATAATCAATTGCATTTGTCAGTTCTTCTTTTTTTATTACTTTCTTTACACCTACTGAAGAACCTAAATTGGCTGGTTTTACAAAAAGAGGCAAACCCAGTTTATTAATTAAATTATTTACTTCAATATTTTTATTATTTTTTATAACCTGATAATCAGCAATATTAATATTTTCTTCACTTAATAATCGTTTCATCACCCCTTTATCCATAGCTATTGCTGAAGCTAAAACTCCAGCTCCTACAAAAGGAGTATCAATATTTTTTATAAGTCCCTGTATTGTACCATCTTCACCATATGGACCATGTAAAACAGGAAAAATAACATCTATTTTTTTTATAAATTTATTTTTCTCTAAATTATAAAATTGCTTATCATTATTGCCAGGTATTAAAGCTAATTTTTCAAAATAATCTTCTTTTTTATCTGGATCAGTTAAATTTTTTAAATCTTTTTTATTATACAAATACCATTTTCCTTTATGATCTATCCCAATGACAATAACTTCATACTTTTCTTTATTTATTGCCTTATATATATTATTTGCTGAATTTACTGAAACTTCATGTTCAGCTGATCTTCCTCCAAATAATATTGCCAGCCTTTTCTTTGTCACCTTAATCACCTCGATTGTTTTCATGTAATTCAACTATATCTCCGTCTTCAAGTAAATAGTCTTTTGCTACTGATTGACCATCAAAACGAGCAGAACCCCATACTCTAGCTTTCTTTAAATTTTTTGCAATATCTCTATGTATTTTTTGAGCAAAATCATATACTGTAGCTCCTTTTTTGAGTGTAAAAGGTTTTTCAAGATCAGGATCTTTACCTGGAGCTTTAGTATATATTCTAATTATATTTAATTTATTAAATAACATTTCCTTAAATTTATCTAAATTATCTCCTTTTTCTGCTGATAATGGCAAAATTTCATCTATCCCTGGCATTAGTTCATTAATAATTTTTAGATTTTCTTTACTACCTTCAACATCAGATTTAGTAGCCAGTATATGATATTTTTCTGAACTAAAAGCTCTAACTCCCTCAGGTACCTTATCTCTTATAATCCGTCTTTCTTTAAAAAGTTCAAGTAAATCCTGTAATTGATCAATACATTTATCACTACTTAAATCTATTACCAAAAGAAGTAATTCTGCATTTAATATAGTTGTCATAAATGGTCCTGGAATTCCATCTCTTGTAAGTGGAGGTGTATCCACTAACTGTATTTTTATATCTTCATAAGGCATCATAGCTGGTTCAGGAAGATTGGTAGTAAAAGGATAATTAGCTACTTTTACTTTAGCATTAGTTAGTGATTTAATAATAGATGATTTTCCTGTATTAGGAAATCCCAGCAATACTGCCTGGCCTGCTCCCTGTTTTTCAATTAAATAAGGATCATCCTGTACATTACCACCTTTACTTTCATCCTGTTTTTTTATTTGTGATAATTTTTTACGAAGATTGGCCTGTAATTTATCTGTTCCTTTATGTTTGGGGATAACCGCCAGCATTTCTTCTAAAGCAGCAATTTTTTCTTCTTTAGTTTTAGCTTTTTTAAAAGCCTCTTCTGCTTCATAATATTGAGGGGTTAAATTTGCAGGCATTTTATTCACCTCACTTTTAAAGATAAATATTTAATATAAATTTAATTCCATTTTCAAATTAGCAGTCTCATATTTGTTCTTATTCAAATTTATTTCTTTAAAGCCATATTTTTTATATAAATGGTAGGCTTTATCTAATTTAGTATTACTATATAGTAATATTTTTTTAGCTTCTTCTTTTTTAGCCATTTCTATGGCCTTTTCAATTAAAACTTTTGCAATACCATTATTTTGATATTTTTTTGTAACAGCTAATTTTGCAAGTTCAAAAACTTTATTCTCATCAGGAATTAAAGAAACAGTTCCAATGATTTGTTTTTCATATTCGGCCAGAAATATATATCCACCTTTATTTAAAATGAATTTATCAGGATTATTTAATATTAATTCATCCTCATGTTCATATAAATTATACTTATTAAGCCATTCCATAGCCAATTCCTTATATTTTTTCTTATATTCATCTTTATATTCAATTATTTTTACTTCACTTTTATCTATTTTCATTTTAATCTCCCTTAATTAAAAGTAGAATATCTATAATTTTTAAAACCTTCTCCTAAAACTTCATGGGCATTATTTAAAATAACGAAAGCTTTATCATCTACATTAAAAATTAAATTTTTCAATTTGGTTATTTCTGCTCGAGAAATTGTAATCAAAAGTACATTCTTCTTTTTACCACTATAAGCACCATAACCTTTTAAACCTGTTACTCCTCGTCCTAATTCTCTCATTATTTCATTTGCAATTTCATCTGAATGGTTTGATACAATAATTACTGATTTTGTGTAATCCAGACCTTCCTGGACAAAATCTATTATTTTTGATTGAACAAATATTGCAATCATAGCATAAAGAGCAAGTTCAGCATTAAATACTATACCAGCCATTGTTATCACAAAAGCATCAATAATAAGTAAACCTTTTCCCATACTTATACTCGGAAAATATCTATTTAAAATTGCAGCAATTAAATCAGTACCACCGGTAGTACCTCCAAATCTAAAAACAATTCCCAAACCAAGTCCAGCAAGTGCACCACCATAAATAGTTGCTAAAAAATAATTCTCAGTAATAACTGGATTTAGTTTTGATAATAATTCTATTAAAACAGATAGGGATAATATTCCCCATAGAGTTTTTAAACCTACTTTTTTACCTAAAATTTTGAGTGCAATTAAAAATAAAGGAATATTAATTGATAATACTAAAATACCCACTCTTATATTAAATAAGTAATGTAAAACTGTCGCAATACCTGTTACTCCTCCTGGAGCAATTTTATTTGGAACAAAGAATATTACTAAACCAAGAGCAATCAAAAATGATCCAACTAAAATTCCAGTAGATTTTATAAAAAAGTTTTTAAAATCAAAATCCATTAAATCACCTCCATTATACATGCTATTATTCTAACATAAGAATTCATTTATTTAAAGACTTTCAAAAATTAAAGCTGCCCAATTATGGGCAGCTTTAGTAATTTATAAATATTTTTTAGAAAACTTTATATATTAATTATTTTTTACTTTGTTTAATACTTCATCAATGTCAGGTAGTTGCCCTATTTCATATTCTTTTGCCCAGATTACATTTCTAGATTCATCCAGAAGAATATTTACTCTCCCAGAAAATCCTAGTTTTTCAATGAATATATCTAATTCTTTTGAAAATTCACCATGAGGCCAAAAATCAGATAAAATATCTAACTTTTCCAATCCCATATCTTCTGCCCAGGCTTTTTTACTTGGTTGAGGGTCTACACTTAAACCTAGAGGAATAGTATTGTTTTCTTTAAATACCTCATAATTTTTTTCAAGTGCTTTCATCTGTTTAGTACATACACTTGTCCAGGCCAATGGGTGGAAAGATAACAATACTTTTTTACCTTCATAGTCAGATAAACTTACTTCTTCATCATTTTGATTTTTCAAAGTAAACTCTTTTACTTTATCATTTTTACTAATTGTCATTTTTATCACTCCTTTTAAATATTATAAAAATATCTATACATTTTTTTCTTTTCTATTTTAATCTTAACAAATAACTTTTCTAATTTCTGTTAAACATTATATAATTTTTGCTATTTTTTTAAATCATTTTCTGTTATTATCTCTATTCCATTTTTATTTAATAACTCAGCTGTAATTCCATTACCTTTAATTAATGTATTTGAAAAATTTCCATCATATATTTTACCAAAACCACAAGAGGGACTTCTAGATTTCATAATAGCTTTTTTAGCTCCAATTGATTTTGCTATTTTCAGAGTTTTTTCTGCTCCTCTTTTAAATTTTTGAGTTTGATCTTTTCCCTCTTTATTTATTACTCTTCTTTTATTAGAAAAACTTTTAATTTCACAGGGAATTCTAGGAATATCCATACCTCCTAAAACTTCTGGACATACAGGAACCACCTTACCTTCTTTAAATATTTCATAGATTTTTTTATTTTTATTATTTCCACCATTATATTTACAATTTACCCCTACCAAACAGGCACTGATAATTAACATTATAATCACTCCATTAATAGATTAAAATTTATATATAAGTATATACTGATAAAGATTTCGGTATAATTTTAATATCTAGTGGATAATCAGGACCTCTTTCTCCGTCTAAATCTGTATGATCTTCTAAAGATTTTTTTAAGGGGATAACTTCCAACCTGCTGGTTTTTAAATATATAATATTTTTATTGTCTAAGTTTTTATTTATAAACAAATCAATTAAAGAATTAGTCATTTCATATAAATTAGTATACTTAATTGCTATTAATTCAAACAACCCATCATCAAGACTATTTTGAGGATTAATATTTTTATATCCTCCGGCCCGACTACTATTCATTAATAAAAACATAAAAATATTTTCTGTAAATTCTTTATCATCTGTAATAATTTTTAAAGGTAGAGATTTAAACCCTGGGAATTCCTGAATACCTTTTAAATAATAGGCTACTTTACCTAATTTATTTTTCAATTTTGCATCAGTTTTATGGGGTATTGTTGTTATAAAGCCTCCAGAACAAACATTTATAAAATATTCGTCATTAACTTTTCCAACATCAATTTTTTTTATTTTTTTATTATTTATTAGTTCAAATAAACTATTAAAATTATTACGAAGATTTAAAGTAGCAGCAAAATCATTAATAGTACCAGTAGGAAGAATAGCCAGGGGAATTTTAATATTATTTTTTAACATAGCATTTGCTACACTATGTACTGTTCCATCTCCTCCAGCAACAATAATTGTATCATACTCCTCATCTTTTATTTTTGAAAATTTTTTCATAAGGTCAAAATTAATTAATCTATTTATATCTATATCATATTCAGGTTGAAACTCATTTAAAAAATTATCAATTTTATTTGAAAAATTTCCTGGTCCAGATTTAGGATTATATAATAATTTTATTTTATTCATTTTTACCTCCAAAATTAAACAATTATTATTTGTCATTTACTATTTGTCTTAATATATTATTTAAGCAAAAATAACCATTTTCCTTTTTATTATTTTTATTTAGTAGTAATTATGAATTTTTCCTTTATCAAATAAAATTATTAATATTCTAATGAAGGAAAATAGAAACTTATATATAATTATTACATAAGTCAAGATTTATTTATAATATTTTTAAATGAAAGGAGATGATATATATAAAAGAAAATATTAACTTTTATTCATAATAATATCTTCAAGTAGTATTTAGTAGTTTTTTT
>DATFIM010000139.1 GCA_035270125.1 Halanaerobiales bacterium
ACAAAAAGTCTTTCTCCATCATGTAAAGTAGGTTCCATTGAGCGACCATCTACTACAAAAGATTGAGCTACAAATGTGATTATAAAAAATGCTAAAATCGCAGCAATAACAAGTGACTGTATAAGTTCTTTAATATCTGTGCTATCCAATGTAGTTTCCTCCTACTCTAACAAAGCAAATTTATTCATCATCTTTTTCTTTTTTTTCCTCTTCTTTTTCACCTTTTATCTTTTTTTCTTCAGGTTGATTTTCCTGATCAATTCTACCAATAGAATCTCTTATTAAATCGATATCAACATTAGATGAAATTCTTAGTCTAATATTATTTTCTTTTATATTAATAATTTTTCCTCTAATTCCACCAATAGTAACTACTCTGTCTCCCACTTCTAGATTTTCTATCATCTCATCATGTTCTTTTTGTTGTTTTCTTTGAGGTCTTATTAAAAAGAACCACAATACACCAAAAATAACTACCCACATTAAAATTGTCAAAAATCCCTGTTGCATTATCAAAAATCCCCCTTTTAATATTTAATTGATCTTTTTTAATATTTAATTAATCTTTCCTTCTTTCTATTTATTCAACAATCGAACTTAATATTCCTGCCTTAATTTAGGAGAAATATTATTAATTAACTATTATTTATAATTTGAGTAAAATTCTTTTTGAAATTCATTGAAATTATTTTCCTTTATAGCAGTCTTTAATTCCTGCATTAAATTCAAGAGAAAATACAAATTATGATAAGTAGTAAGTCTCATACCCAAAATTTCTTTTCTTTTCATCAAGTGGCGTATATAACCTCTACTATAACTTTGACACACTTCACAATCACATTGTGAATCAATTGGAGAAAAATCATCTTTAAATTGAGCATTTCTAATAGTTATTTTCCCATTATGGGTAAATACCTGTCCATGTCTGGCAATTCTGGTTGGCATAACACAATCAAACATATCAATACCATATTTAACACCTTCGATTAAATCTTCTGGTGTCCCAACTCCCATTAAATAGCGAGGTTTATTTTTGGGTAGAAATGGAGTAGTATAATCCAAAATTTCATACATTTCCTTATTAGGTTCTCCGACACTTAAACCACCTAAAGCATAACCTGGAAAATCTAATTCAGTAGTAGCCTGAGCACTATATTTACGAAGCTTTTTGTGAACTCCCCCCTGAACAATCCCAAAAAGGGCCTGATCTTGGTTATTAATTTTTTCTTTTTCATTTTTACATCTTTCTGCCCAGCGAATTGTTCTTTCAACTGATTTTGCCATATCATCATATTCACTGGGATATGGAGGACATTCATCAAAAGCCATAACTATATCTGCACCTAATTTATTTTGAATTTGAATTGCTTTCTCAGGTGAAATAAAATGTTTAGAACCATCTAAGTGAGATTGAAAGTGAACACCTTCTTCTTTTATCTCACGTAAATCAGAAAGACTAAAAACTTGAAAACCACCACTATCTGTTAAAATTGGTCTATCCCAATTCATAAAGTCATGTAAGCCACCTGCCTGTTTTATCAAATCAGCTCCAGGCCTTAAATACAAATGATAGGTATTGGCTAAAATTATTTCAGAACCAATTTTTTTAAGTTCATCAGGTGTCATTGCTTTAACAGTAGCCTGAGTTCCAACAGGCATAAAAATTGGAGTTTCTATATCTCCATGTAAAGTATTAATTATCCCATGTCTTGCCCTGGTGTTTTTATCTTCATCTAATAATTCAAAACTAAAACCCATTTTCTCATCCTTTCTCAAAACTATTAAAATTTTAATATATAAACATTGCATCTCCTAAACTGAAAAATCTATATTCTTTTTTAACTGCTTTTTGATAGGCTTTCATGATATTTTCTTTTCCAGCAAAAGCACTAACTAACATTAATAGTGTTGATTTCGGTAGGTGAAAATTTGTAATTAAAGCATCAATAGCTTTAAACTCATAACCGGGATAAATAAATATATCAGTCCAGCCTTTACTGGATTTTAACTTACCATTATTTTGAGTTGCAACTGATTCAAGAGTTCTAGTTACTGTAGTCCCCACCGCAATTATTCTTCCACCATTTTTTTTGGTTTTTTTAATTTTGTCAATAACATTCTGATCTAATTCATAATATTCAGAGTGCATATCATGTTCCTCTACTTTATCAGTCCTAACAGGTCTAAAAGTTCCCAAACCTACATGTAAAGTAAGGTAACCAATACCAACACCTTTATTTTTCAAATCATTTATGAGTTCATTAGTAAAATGCAGTCCTGCAGTTGGAGCTGCTGCTGAACCTCTTTTTTTGGCATAAACAGTTTGATAACGATCTGGATTATCAAGTTTTCTATTTATATAAGGCGGAAGAGGCATTTCACCTAACTTATCAATAATCTCAGAAAAGTCTCCCTCATAAGAAAATTCCATTATTCTTCCTCCAAAATCAGTATATTCCACCGCCTCTCCGATTAATAAATCATTGCCAAAAGATACTTTTACTCCTTTTTTTACTCTCTTTCCTGGTTTAACTAAAACTTCCCATTTGCCTTCTTCTATTTCATTTAAAAGTAAAATCTCTATTTCAGTACCGGTTGGTATTTTTTCACCATAAATTCTGGCTGGTATAACTTCACTATTATTGAAGATAATCATATCATTAGGGTTAACATAATCTATAATATTTTTAAAAATTTCTTCATTTATTTTTCCAGTATTTTTATCTAAGCACATTAATTGTGATTCATCTCTATTATCTTCTGGCTTTTGCGCTATTAATTTATCCGGTAAATCATAATCAAATTCTTTTACATCCATAAAATCCCTCCATCAAACTCAATCTTTAAATAATCTTTCCTGTTCATTAGAATTAAACTCTAAATCAAGATGGTCATAGGCAGCACTGGTTGCAACTCTACCTCTTGGAGTTCTATCAATAAATCCAATTTGTAACAAATAAGGTTCATAAACATCTTCAATGGTTTCTCTTTCTTCACTTAGTGAAGCTGACATAGTTTTTAAGCCTACAGGGCCACCATCAAATTTTTTAATAATAGTTTTTAAAAGTCTATGATCAAAATTATCCAATCCCATTTCATCGATTTCTAATAAATTTAATGCTTTATCTACAACTTCAGTAGTTATTACTCCATCTGCTTTGACCTGGGCAAAATCTCTTACTCTTTTTAAAAGGCGATTACTAATTCTAGGTGTTCCGCGAGAACGCCTAGCAATTTCAACAGCTCCTTCTTCTTCAATTTCTATATCAAGTATTCTTCCAGATCTCATAATTATATTTGTTAATTCTTTTTCATTATAAAATTCCAGACGATTAATAACTCCAAATCTATCTCTTAAAGGTGAACTTAAAAGACCAGCTCTTGTAGTTGCTCCTACCAAAGTAAATGAAGCTAAATCTAATCTTACTGATCTGGCACTTGGTCCTTTACCAATCATAATATCAAGTGAATAATCTTCCATAGCAGGATATAAAACTTCTTCTACCATTTTATTTAAACGATGTATTTCATCAATAAATAAAACATCATTTTTTTGCAAATTTGTTAAAATAGAAGCCAGATCACCTGGTCTTTCAATGGCAGGACCAGAAGTTGTATGAATACTTACATTTAATTCATTTGCAATTATATTAGCTAATGTTGTTTTCCCCAATCCAGGAGGGCCATAAAGTAATACATGATCTAAGGCCTCACCTCGATCTTTTGCTGCTTTTACAAAAATATTTAATTTTTTCTTAACTTTTTTTTGACCTACATAATATTTTAATTTTTCCGGGCGGAGAGTGCTATCAAGATCTTTTTCTTTTTTTTGAGGAGTAACCACTCTTTTTTCTTCTTCCATTTATAAACTCTCCTTCCCTAAAGTGCTTAATACTTTTTTAATCTTTATCTCAAGATTTTCATTATCTTTAAAATCTACATTGGCCATAGCTTTATCAATTTCTTTTCTGGAATATCCCAGACTTAAAATTGCATCATACAATTCTTCATCTTCCTGGCTATTTTCACTTTTTTCTATATTAATATTTTTAGCCAGTTCATCAACTTTATTTTTTAATTCTAATACTAGTCTTTGGGCTGTCTTAGGTCCTATCCCTTTAACCTCTTTTAAAACAGCAATATTTTCAGTAAGAATTGCATTGATAAATCTATCATAACTTAAGTGAGAAAGTATATTTATCGCTGCTTTTGGACCTATTCTAGAAACAGATAACAAAATTTCAAATAATTGTCTTTCTTCCATAGTTTGAAATCCATATAAAGCTAATTGATCTTCTCTAACATATGTATAAATATATAAATGGGTTTCTTTACCTTCAGCAGGCAGTCTGGTTATATCTGCTACTTCAACTAAATATCCAACTCCATTTACTTCAATAATTAATTGACTTTCAAATTTTGTCTTTATTTTTCCTCGAAGACTTCCAATCAAAGTTGGTCACCCCATCTCTTTTGAGCAATAACACTGTGACCATGACAAATAGAAACTGCAAGTGCATCAGCAGCATCATCAGGTTTAGGAATTTTTTCGAGACTTAATAAGGCTTTTACCATTTGTTGAACCTGCATTTTACTTGCTCTACCATAACCTACTACAGCCTGTTTTACCTGAAGTGGAGTGTATTCACCTACCTGTAATTCAGCCTGAGCTCCAGCAAGTAAAATAACACCTCTTGCCTGACCTACTTTAATCGCTGTTTTAACATTTTTATTAAAAAATAATTCTTCCACCGCCATATGCTCTGGTGAATATTTTTCTATTAATTCATTTAATTCTATAAAAATTTTATTTAATCTATTACTATTTTTCATATCAGCAGGAGTTCTGATAGTACCATAATCTATTTTTTTAAAATTATTACCATTTTTTTCAACACAGGCATAACCTAATGTAGCTAATCCCGGATCTATACCGAGAATTATCAAAAAAATCACCTCTTTAAATACATAATTTCTTAACATAAAAATATATTAAAATAGATAAAAGACACTGAAAAATCAGTGTCTTTTCAGTGTTTAATCCTCTTGCTCAGCGATTTCTTCCATGATTTCATCAGGAATATCAAAATTTGCATATATTTCCTGTACATCATCATGATCCTCAAGTTCATCCATTAATTTTAGCATTTTTTTAGCATCTTTTTTATCAAGCTTTACATTATTATTAGGAATCATAGCAAGATCAGAAGAATTAAGGTCAAAACCTTTTTTCTCTAAGTTTTCTTTTACCTGTTCAAATTCTGTTGGATCAGCATATATTGTTACTGTATTACCTTCTACTAAAACATCCTGAGCATCAGCTTCCAATGCTTCTAACATTAATTCATCTTCAGTCAGATCAGTTGAATCAAGATCTAAAATATACTGTCCTCTACGTTCAAACATCCAGGCTACACAACCTGACTGTCCTAGATTTCCTCCTCTTTCAGATAAGATATGGCGAAGTTCTGAAGCAGTTCTATTACGGTTATCACTCATTATTTCGAGATAGAGAGCGACCCCACCTGGTCCATAACCTTCATAAACAAATTCTTCATAATTAACTCCTTCTAAATTACCAGTACCTCTTTTAATAGCCCTTTCTATATTATCGTTAGGCATATTATTATCCTGTGCTTTTTCTATTGCTCTTCTTAAATCAGGATTTTTTTCTGGATCACCGCCACCTTCTCTAGCGGCTACTGCAATTTTTTTGCTTAATTTTGAAAACAATTTTGCACGCTTTTTATCTTCTTTTTTCTTTTTATGTTTTATATTAGCCCATTTAGAATGACCAGCCATTTAGATAACCTCCTTACAATCATAATCCAATTGTTATTTTATCACATAATACAACTGTTTTCAATAAATGAGTCCATCTCTTAATTTATCTTACAGGCATATACAGCAAAAAGAGTCATGGCCAAAATTAACCATGACTCTTTCATAATTTATGCTTTTCTAAGGTCTTTAATTAAATTTTCTAATTCAAGTTTTGCTCCATTTTCCCATTTATTTAAAAATGACTTGATTTTTTCTTTTTCACTATCAGAAAAATCATATTCATCCACTTCTTCTGGTTCAATATTTTTTAACACTTTAATAGATTTTTTTATAGGATATTGTACTTTATAATAAATCTTATCAGTCATTTTTTTCACCTTCTTTTCTATTTACTAATGTCTTAAGTCTTGGTATCCCTTCCTTATTAAGAAAACGTAAATAGCCTTCAAGAGTTATTATCCTATTATCTAAAACTCTATCACTAAACTCAATATTATTTTTTTCAAATTTTGTAACTTTTGTTAATGCCCTATCAAGGGTATTAACTGCACTTAATATTTCATTAGCATTTAAATTTTTGGCCATATTAACACCTCATTTTATGTAATATTTATTACTTCTCTTTAAGCTTTATAATATTGAGACATACTTTATGTAATATTAATTTTTAAAATTAAAAAAGATTATAAGTTGGCCTATAAGCCGAGTTCTGTAATTGGTGATCATCTATCTGCAGTATCAATTTCTTGATACCTCGAGCGTTCATACCCGAAGATAGGACGGGCAGCCCTAAATCTCCCTATTTGAACTTACTCCAGGTGGGGTTTACCTAGCTATTCAGTCACCTAAACACTGGTGAGCTCTTACCTCACCTTTTCACCCTTACCAATAATGGCGGTTTGTTTCTGTGGCACTTTCCTGGGAGTCGCCTCCACTGGGAGTTACCCAGCACCATGCCCTTTGGAGCTCGGACTTTCCTCAGCTGATAAACAGCTGCGATCACCTGGCCAACTTATAATCCGACATTTTTCACCATTAGCTAGTATATCATTGAATTACTATTTTTGTCAAATATATTTCCAGGGATTGGTATTTAATTCAGATTTTATAATATTAACTTTATAATTTTTTTGAGAAACTTTTTTAGATAAATAAGAAAAAAGTAAGTTCTTAACTACTTTTTCAGTTCCATAATGACCGGCATCAATTAAATTTAATCCTAATTGTTCAGCATGTTGAGCTTCATGATATTTTACATCACCAGTAATGTAGAGATCTGCCCCATTATATTTAGCTTTAGAAATAAAATCAGCTCCACTACCACTACATAACGCTACTTTTTTTATTTCAGAATCATCATTACCATAATATCTAAGATATGGTAAGTTTAATTTTTCTTTTACTTTTTTAATATAATCAATTAAATTATAATTCCTTTTAAGTTGACCAATTCTTCCTAATGAAATATTCATATCAGAAAAGTTATTTTCAAGAGGATAAATATCATAAGCAACTTCTTCATAAGGATGTACTTTTTTTACTAAATTAATTATATTATTTAAATTTTCTTCTTTTACGATAGTTTCAAATCTAAATTCATTGACCCGGGCCATCTTCCCCTCTTTACCTAAATAAGGGTTACTATTTTTTTCGGGTTGAAATGTCCCTTCACCTTTTGTTACAAAAGAAGTTTTACTATAATTACCAATTTGACCAGCATCATTAGCAAGTACCTTATCCCTTATCTTTTCTAAACTTTTTTCAGGACCAAAAATAACTAATTTATAATAATTTTTCCTCTCTTTTAAGGAAAGTCCCTCTAAATTATTAATATCCAATAAATCTGCTAAATAATCATTCAAACCACCCTGGGCAACATCTAAATTAGTATGAGCTGAATAGAGTGTAATATCATTTTTAATAGAATCAATTATTATCCTTCCAGTTGCTGTTTGATCATGTATAGATTTTAATTCATCAAAGATAACAGGGTGATGAGAGATGATTAGATTACAATTCTTATCCTTAGCTTCATTAAGAACTTCTTTATTAATATCAAGGCTTACTAAAACGTTTTCTGTTTTTTGATTTAAACTTCCTGCCTGAATTCCAACATTATCCCAATTATAGGCATAATTTTGGGGAGCTAAATCAGTTAATAGACTAATAATCATCTGGGCATTTACCATTTAAAATCCTCCTTAATGCAAATAATAAAAATTTCTCATTGAAAAAACCTTGCTCTCTAGAACAAGGTTAATCCAAAAAATCTCTTAATTTTTTACTTCTGGTTGGATGTCTTAATTTTCGTAAAGCCTTTGCCTCAATTTGTCTTATGCGCTCTCTTGTTACATCAAATTCCTTACCTACTTCTTCTAATGTTCGAGATCTCCCATCTTCTATACCAAATCTTAATTCCAAAATTCTTTTTTCTCTATCAGTAAGTGTATCAAGTACACTATCTAATTGTTCACGAAGCAAAATAAATGTTGCTGCTGATGCAGGAGCAGGAGCGTCTTCATCTTCAATAAAATCAACAAGATGGCTATCTTCTTCTTCACCAATAGGGGTTTCGAGAGAAACTGGTTCCTGTGATATTTTTTTGATTTCTCTGACCTTTTTTGCAGTTAAACCCATTTCTTCTGCAATTTCATCATCTGTAGGTTCTCGACCTTTATCCTGTAAAAGTTGTCTGGAAACTCTAATTAGTTTATTTATTGTTTCTACCATGTGAACCGGTATCCTTATAGTTCTGGATTGATCAGCAATAGAACGGGTTATAGCCTGTCTTATCCACCAGGTAGCATAAGTACTAAACTTATAGCCCTTAGTATAATCAAATTTTTCTACAGCTTTCATCAATCCCATATTACCTTCCTGAATTAAATCTAAAAATAACATACCCCGTCCAACATATTTTTTTGCAATACTTACTACAAGCCTTAAATTAGCTTCAACTAAATGTTGTTTGGCTCTTTCATCTCCATTTTCCATTCTTTTTGCAAGCTGAACCTCTTCTTCGGCTGTTAATAAATCTACTTTTCCGATTTCTTTTAAATACATACGAACAGGATCTTCAATCCCACTACTTTTTGAAACTGTTAAGTCTAAAGTTTTATCATCTTCTTCATCATCTAATTCAGAAATATCTTCAACTATATCGATATCTAAATCATTAAAAATATCATATATTTCATCAATTTGGTCAGAATTTAACTGGGTTTTTTCGAGTTTATCCATTATTTTTTCATAAGTTAAATAACCCTGTTTTTTACCACGAATAACTAAATCATTTACTTCCTCTATATTATGAGTATCAACCCTTTTTTCAGCCATCTAGATCCCTCCTTCCCCTTTGCTTTTAAATAAATTTTGATAAGAAATTAAAATTTCATTTAAATCCATTAAAGAAATATTTTCTTTTTGTAATTTTTTGTATAAATTAAATTTATATCTATATCGATAATTTTCTTCAAATTGGTGCAAATATGCTTTAAGAATTGATTTATTTATATCACTTTTTTCTTCTACTTTTAATTTCATATATAATTTTTTAACACTATTATTTTCTAACTGCAAAAATACTTCATCAGGCGTTTTTTCAAATTTTAATGATTTTAATTTTTCCCAGATTTCCTGAGTTATATTATCAAAAAAGTAATCTTTATTTACTTTTTCTTTTATAAAATCTCTATACTCTGGATAATCAATATAGGATTTTAAAATTTTCTTTTCAATATCATTTATTCTCTGAATATTATTTTCGTTTTTATTACTTTTTTGGTAGTTATTAAATTTTCTATTTTTATTATTTTTATTAGTTCTTTTTGTCTTTTCTCGTCTTTTTTCAACTTCCTGATATAATAAATCAGTATCTAAATCTATTTTTTTTGCGATTTCTTTAGTATATACTTCTCTTTCAATAGGATCTTTAATTTGTGCTAGAACTTCTACTATTTTATGAGTAGTATTAATTCTATCATCAGCATTTCTTAAATTTTTAGAAGATATTATATTATCAACTTTAAATTCAATTAGTGAAAGAGAATCATCCTTTAAGTTTAAGAATTTTTTTTCACCTCTTAATTTGATAAAATCATCTGGATCAGTATCTTCAGGTAATTTAATAACTTTTACATTTAATCCCTCTTCTTTTAAAATTTCAAGTCCTCTAAGTGTTGCTTTAGCTCCAGCTGTATCTGAATCATATGCTATATAGACTTTAGAAACATATCTTTTTAACATTTTTGCCTGCTTTTCAGTTAAAGAAGTTCCTAATGATGCCACAGCATTTTTGATACCATTCATATGAGCTGTTAACACATCAGTATAACCTTCCATTATTATTGCATTATTGCTCTTTCTCATATATTTTTTGGCCCAATTCAAACCATAAAGATTATCACTTTTATCATAGACCATTGTATCTGGAGAATTAAGATATTTGGGTTGGTTTATACTATCGTCTATTATTCTTCCTCCAAAAGCAAGAACTTCACTTCTGCTATTAAATATAGGAAAAATAATTCTATTTCTAAACCTGTCATAAAATTTTTGTTCATTTTTTTTAACTAGCAAACCTGCTTTTACCATTTCATCTTTAGTATAGCCTTTATTTTTGAGAAACTTATAAAGAGCAGTCCATTTATCTGGAGCAAATCCAAGACTATATTTTTTTATATCATCTTCACTATAATTTCTATTTTTCAAATATGCAAGAGCTTTTTCCCCAATATCATGTTTTAATAACAGATAATTATAGAATTTGGCACTAATCATATTTATTTCAAAAATTTTATCTCTAAAATTGGCAACCTTTTTTTGATGATTACTTTGATTAGGTAATTCCATTCCGACACGTTCAGCAGTCATTTTCAGACTCTCAAAAAAAGTAATATGTTCAATTTCCATTAAAAAACTAAAGACATCGCCACCAGCACCACACCCAAAACAATGATAAAACTGATTGGCTGGGTTTACAGTAAAGGAAGGTGTTTTTTCTTGATGAAAAGGGCAGAGTCCTTTGTAATTTTTACCTGATTTTTTTAATTTTACATAATCAGATATTACATCTACAATATCTACTCTGTCTTTAACTTCTTCTTTAAATTCATTAGAAAGAGTTCCCATAATTCACCTACCTTTTATATATCTATAATTCGTCAAATAAATTTATTTTCCTGCACTTTATAACATTAAAATATTATTAATCAAACCAGGGGCTGGGAATAAATAATTCTTCCCCTTTTTCAATAGCAAATCGATCTGACATGCCCGCGATATAATCAATAATAATTTGTTCAATACCAAATTTATCTATCATAGATTTAAATTTTGCAGGAATTTCACTCTTGTTATCTTTGTAGTACTTAAATAAGATTTTCAATAGTCTTTCAGCTTTAACTTCTTCTTTTTTTGCTCCACTACCAATGTAGACATTATCAAAAAGAAATTTTCGCAATTCAGATGTTGCTTTTTTAACTTTTTTACTTCGACATATTTCTGGATTATTATAACTATTTAAAACAATATCTCTAACCATTTTATCAATCCGATCAGAATGAGTCTCTCCTAAAATTTTGATAGACTTTTTAGGTAAATCAGATTTATTAATAATTCCTGCCCTTAAAGCATCATCAATATCGTGATTAATATATGCAATTCTATCTGCGATTCTTACTATTTTTCCTTCCAGAGTAGAAGGAGATTCGTTTCCTGTATGATGTAATATCCCATCTCTTACCTCCCAGGAAAGATTTAAATCTTCCAGATAATCAACTACCCGTAAACTCTGTTTATTATGTTCAAAACCCTTATTAGAAATCTGATCTAAAATTGCTTCTCCGGCATGACCAAATGGTGTATGGCCTAAATCATGGCCTAATGAAATTGCTTCTGTTAAATCTTCATTTAATTTTAAGGAACGCGCTATAGTTCTTGCAATCTGACTTACTTCCAGAGTATGTGTTAACCTGGTTCGATAGTGATCCCCAGCAGGAGAAATAAATACCTGGGTTTTATGTTTAAGCCTTCTAAAAGCCTTGCTATGAATAATTCTATCTCTATCCTGCTGAAAAATAGGTCTAATATCACATTTTGCTTCTTCTTTTAATCTTCCTTTGCTTTCACTACTAAAGCTGGCATATTTAGAAAATATTTCTTTTTCTCTTTCTTCCAGGTCAATTCTAGAAAACATAAAATAGCCTCCTTAAAATTTAAATATAAGACATAACTTCATTGGCCGACTCTTCAATTGATTTATTAGTAACATCAATAACAGGACACCCTATTTTTTGCATTATTTTTTCTGCATGCTCTAATTCATTATTTATTCTTTTTATAGAAGCATACTGAGAATCAGGACTTAATCCTAAAGCTTTTAGTCTTTCCTGCCTAATTTCATTTAATAATAAAGGATCAATAGTTAAACCAATAATTTTATTACCTGGATTTCTATAAAGCAAAGGAGACTCTTCAACTTCTGGAACTAATGGAACATTGGCTGCTTTATATCCTCTATAAGACAAATAAATACACATAGGTGTTTTAGAAGTCCGAGATACTCCAACTAATACCACATCGGCAAGTCTAATACCCTTATCATCATTTCTATCATCATATTTTACTGTAAATTCCATAGCTTCAACTCTTTTAAAATAATTTTGATCTAATCTATGAACCAAACCTGGTTTTAGTCTAGGTTCTATATCAAGCATATCTTGAAATTTTTTCATAACTGGACCCATAATATCAATTATTGGTACATCATTTTTTTCACCTAATTCAACAAATTCTTTTCTTAATTTAGGATTAATTAAAGTAAAAACAATTAAAGATTTATCTTTTTTTGCTCTTTCTATGATATTTTTTAATTCACGAGATGTTTTAATATATGAATATCTTTCTGTCTCAATATGACCTGAATTAAATTGACTTGCTGCAGCATCCACTACATTCTGAGCAGTATCCCCTATTGAATCAGATACAACATATACTTTAGGTTTTTCTTGCAATTTTATCACCTCTATTTTAGTCTTTGATAATTATTAATCATCAAGAGCAATTTCATCAATATCTATAAACATTTCTGAAATTTTTGCTACTTTTTGTAAAAGTGCAAGTCTATTTTTTCTCAATTTTTTATTATCTACCATAACTATCACATTATCTAAAAATAAATCTACAGGTTTCTTAAATTCAACTAATCTTTTTAAAGCAGACTTGTAATCCCCAGTTTTATATTTATTTTTAATTATCTCTTTCAAATTTATATATTTATTATATAGATTTTCTTCTTCTTCAGTTTCAAATAAATTTTTATCTATATCAGGTTTCCCCTCAGCTTTATTTCCAAGGTTTTTAGCTCTTACTAAACCCCTAAATAAATCAACAAATAATTCTGGATTATCCTGGCGAACTTCCATGACAGCTTCTGCTCTGTCTTTAAGATCTACAAAATCGTCATTTTTAATGCTAATCGCTGCATTTATAACATCATATCTCAAATTCATTTCTTCTAATTCATTACGTAATCTCTGTAATAATAATTCTTTTATTTCTTTTATTAAATCATCACTATCATTATTCAATGTATCAAGACTATAATTAATTAAATTACTAATTTTTATATTTTCTCCAAGATTAATTATAATTCTTACTATTGAAGAAGCCTGTCTTCTTAAGGCAAAAGGATCCTGGGAACCGCTTGGTTTAATTCCCAAACTATAATGAGCAGTAATATTATCTAATTTATCAGCTATACTAAGTATACTTCCTATAACAGTTTCAGGTAACTTATCCCCAGCAAAACGTGGTAAATAATGTTCTCGGATACCTTCAACAACATCTTTGTTTTCTCCAGCTATATCAGCATATTCGGCACCCATTATTCCCTGCAATTTAGCAAATTCATTGACCATTTCTGTAAGTAAATCATTTTTACTTAATTCAGCAGCTCTAATAAGATTATCTGTTTTATCCTTTGCTAAATTATATTCATTGGCAATTTTTTTAGATAATTTTTCAATTCTCAATACTTTATCATACATAGTACCTAAATCTTCTTTAAAGATAACATCTTTTAAATCATCTTTTAGATTTGCAAAATCATCTTTTTGATCTTCTTCAAAAAAGAATTGTGCATCAGCTAGCCTGGCCTTTAATACCATTTCATTACCATTTATAACAGTATCTAAATGCTCTTCATTACCGTCTCTTACACCAACAAAAAGATTATCTAGTTCTCCAGATTTTTTCCTTACTGGAAAATAGCGTTGATGTTCTACCATAGATGTTATCAAAACATCTTCTGGAATTTCCAAATATTCATTAGAAAAGCTTCCACAAAATGCTGTCGGATATTCTACTAAATCCACTACTTCAGATAATAGATCATCAGTAAAAACAACTTCTCCTGAAATTTTATCCAAATCTTTAATTTGTTCTATGATAATTTTTTTTCTTTTATCTTGATCAACAATTATATAATTATCATTTAATATATCAAAATAATTTTGAGCTTTATCAATTTTACATGCATTTTCAGTTAAAAAACGATGGCCATAACTTAATCTGCCAGAAGTTACACCTGCAATTTCAAAATTTATTTCCTGGTTACCAAATAAAGCAACCAGCCATTTAATTGGTCTTATAAATTTAAAATCAACATTCCCCCAGCGCATGGACTTAGGAAAATTAATATTTTTCATTAAGCTTAAAATAATATCATTTAATATTTTTTTTGTTTTTTCCCCTTCTTCAACTTTATCAGCATAAAGATAATCATCTCTTACTACCAGGTCTTCAACTTCAACTCCCTGTCCCCGGGCAAAACCTTCACCAGCTTTAGTAGGATTACCATCATCATCAAAAGCAATTTCATAGGCAGGCCCTCTTACACTTTCTTTTTTATCATTTTGATTTTCAGACAAATCTTCAATATATAAAGTTAATCTTCGTGGAGTTGAATACACATTTAAATCTTTATATTCCAAACGATTATCAGAAAAAATATTAGCTGCTTTTTGTGAAAAATTTTGACGAATTAAATCCATATCATTAGCAGGCATCTCTTCAGTTCCAATCTCTAATAAAAAATCTTCAGCCATTTTTTTCACTCCTTTGTTAAGTATAAACTTACAATATTGTAAATTTTATTTATTCAGATAAACTTTAGCACATTCATGAGCTAATTTTCTAACTCGTTTTATATAATTAGCCCTCTCACTTACACTAACTGCTCCTCTTCCATCCAAAAGATTAAATACATGTGAACACTTAAGAGTATAATCATAAGCAGGCAATGCCAGTTCTTTATCAATTATCTTTTTAGCTTCCTTTTCAAACATATCAAATTGCTTTTGTAAAAAATCTATACTTGCAATTTCAAAATTATATTCAGATTGCTCTACTTCATTATTATAATAAATATCACCATATTTTACTCCTTCTACCCATTCAATCTCATAAACCTCATCTACTTTTTGCAAATACATAGCAAGTCTTTCAAGTCCATAAGTAATTTCTACAGTAACTGGTTTAGCTTCAAAACCACCTACCTGTTGAAAATATGTAAATTGAGTTATTTCCATACCATCCAACCAGACTTCCCAACCAAGACCCCAGGCTCCTAATGTAGGAGCTTCCCAGTTGTCTTCAACAAAACGAATATCATGTTTTTTTGAATCAATTCCTAGTGCGGAAAGACTATCCAAAAACAGCTGTTGTATATTATCAGGTGAAGGTTTCATTATTACCTGATACTGAAAATATCTCTGCATTCTATAGGGATTATCTCCATATCTACCATCCTGTGGTCTTCTACAGGGTTGAACATAAGCAGTATTCCATTCTTCAGGGCCCAGAGAACGTAAAAATGTAGAAGGGCTCATTGTTCCAGCTCCAACCTCAATATCATAAGGTTGTTCGATTACACAATTTTGTTCACCCCAAAATTTGTTTAAACGCTGTATTATTTCTTGAAAGTTCATTATATCCATCCTTTCTTTGCTAGAATATTAAAATAAAAGGAAAAACCTCATTCCAATTTTAGGAACGAGGTAAATTTATATTAATCTTAAATTAATATTTTTAATTTAAATCTTCCTCTTCTTGTTTTTCTTTTTCTTTTGTTATTTCTAATTTATATTCTTTCAACATAGCAGCCATACCACCTAAAATTCCTATATAGGGAAATAAAACCAGACCAACCACTCCTGCAGTTACAGGTATTTCAAGAATCGATTCTCCCTTATCATTCTTAACTGTAATTTTTTTTACGTTACCTTCTTTAATTATTTCTCTTAACTTGTCCATTAATTCATTTCCCATTACATTCATTTTTTCTTTTTCATATTTTTTTTCAGTATCCTGTTTTTCACCAGTTTCCATATTTTCTTCTAAATGAATTAAAGCTGCAACGACATCTCCATCACAATCCTCTAAAGCCTGATTGGCTTCATTATAACTAACATCCAATCGTTTTTTTATAATATCAATCTTTTCTAATTTTTCCATTATATCACCTCTTTTTAAATTTAACCTAAGTTTTTGATCATATGTAAAAATTTTTCTGATTTAATGTTTATATCAAGGTGATAAATAATAAATTGGTCTATTAGTTTGTTAATTATCTGAAATGCATTTTCAGATATTCTTAAATTTTTAGGTAGTGTTTTATTTTCACCAAGGAGATATCTTAAGATAACTAAAGATTCTCCAGATATATAAAAGTTATACTCTTCTTCATTTTGTAAACAATTATCACAAACAAGTCCACCATGAGATATACTAAAAGTATTAGATTTAGAAGGATTAATTTTTTTATCACATTTAACACAACTCATAAATTCCGGTTTAAAACCCAAAATTTCAAGTAATTTCCCTTTAAAAGTAATATTAATTAAATCCAATTTTTCAGTATCATTTTTATCTGTATTTCTAATATTATAAAATGTTTTTAAAATAAGTGAAAAAAACAATTCATTCGGTTTATCTTCCTGTCCAGTTTTTGTAGATATTTCTGCGACATATGAAGCATATGCCATTTTTAAAAGGTTTTCACGCAATTCAGGAAAAGAGTATATGTTTTCAATATGATTAATTTTAGCTAAAGATTTGCCCTGATATATTTTTATTTCATTATAACTAAAAGGCAAAACTAATCCAGAAATTCTACTTTTTGCTTTACGAACTCCATTGGCTACAGCCCTTACTTTTCCTTTATCTCGGGTATAAAAGGTTATTATTTTATCTGACTCACCGAGATCAAAATGTTTTAATATTATACCTTCTGTTTCAAAAGTGGCCATTATCTAATCTGTATCCACTCCCTCTCCTGTAACTATTTCAACACCTGAACTTGCACCAATTCTATTTGCACCTGCATCTAACATATCAAGAGCCTGGTCAAAGTTTTTAATTCCTCCTGAAGCTTTAACACCAATATCTCTCCCAACAGTTTTTCTCATTAAACTTACACCCTCAATAGTGGCTCCATCAGTGCCAAAACCAGTGGAGGTTTTTACAAAATCTGCACCAGCATCTTTAGCAATTTCACAGGCTTTTACAATTTCTTCATCATCAAGATAACAGGTTTCAATAATTACTTTAACTATAATATCTGAAGTAACCCCTGTCGATTTTGTTGCATCTACTACTGATTTTATATCAGATTTTACTAAATCATAAGCTTTAGATTTAAAAGCTGAAATATTCATTACCATATCAATTTCCTGAGCACCATTTTTAATAGCATTTCTTGTTTCAAATGCTTTTGTTTCAGAAGTATTGGCTCCTAAAGGAAATCCAATAACAGTAGTCACTTTAACAGATGTATCTGCAAGCATTTTTGAAGCAAGAGGTACAAATACCGGGTGAATACAAACTGAAGCAAATTCATTTTCTGCAGCCTCATTACATAATTTCTTTATATCATCCACTGTACCAGTTGCTTTTAGGAAAGTATGATCAATCATTTTTGCCATGTCACGTGGTTTAATAGCCACAACTATCACTCCTTAATTTATTTTCAAACTTAATTTTACTATAAAACGTTCATATCGTTAATATTTATATTCTGTATAATTAACAATTATCCTGCTTTAAAAGAAATTTTTTTAGTCTTTATAACCCATTTGTCTTAAAAGATTTTTATCCTCACGCCAATCTTTTTTGACTTTAACCCAGAGATCCAGATATACTTTGCTGTTTAACAATTTTTCAATAGTTTTTCTTGATTCAGAGCCTATTTTCTTTAATCTTTTGCCATTTTTCCCAATTACTATTCCTTTATGAGATTTCTTTTCTACTATTACATTTGCTCTAACAAATATCATACCATTATCTCTTTCTTTCATTTCTTCAACTAAAACTGCAGCTCCATATGGTATTTCTTCACGGGTATATTTAAATATTTGCTCTCTGATTAATTCTGAAACAATAAATTTTTCTATTTGATCGGTAAACATTTCTTCAGGATAATATTTTGGTCCTTCAGGTAGTAAAGAGAATATCTTATTAAATAGATTATCAATATTTCTTCCTGATTTTGCAGAAATAGGTATAACTTCTAAATCTGTATTTTTTTCATAATTTTTCTGTCTTTTAATTAGTAATTTATTATTTATTTTGTCAATTTTATTCATAACAACTAATACAGGAATATCTATACCAGAAATCTGGTTTAATATAAATTTATCTCCTTTACCAAAAGGAGAATTGGCATCTACCATAAATAGCACTACATCTATTCCTTTTAAACTTTGAAATGCCTGATCTAACATATACTTATCTAATTCATTTTTAGCCTTATGAACACCTGGAGTATCCATAAATATAACCTGGCCCTGATCATCAGTGTAAATAGCTTTAAGTTGATTACGGGTAGTCTGTGGTTTTTTAGATACAATAACTGTTTTTTCTCCAATCAACTCATTAACTAAAGTTGATTTTCCTACATTGGGTCTTCCAATTACTGAAACAAATCCTGATTTAAAACTCATTATCCATATCCTCCTGCTTAAAAGCTCCAGGTAATAATTCACAACTCTTTTTAATAATTTCTTTACCATTTTTATTTATCATAATTACTTCAATATCTTCACCAAATTCATTTATCACCTGTCTACATGCCCCACAGGGGCTTATTATTTTTTCATAATTTCCATACAAAAGTAAAGCTTCAAAATCCCTGTATCCTTCTGAAACCGCTTTGAAAATCGCAGTTCTTTCAGCGCAATTAGTTACACTATAAGAAGCATTTTCAATATTAACACCAGTAAAAATCTTTCCCTCTTTTGTTAATAGAGCTGCAGAGAGAGGAAAATCAGAATAAGGAACATAGGCATATTTTATTGCATTTTTTGCTTTCTTTAACATTTTATCTTTAATTTCTTTTTCCATTATTATCACCTTTTTCATATTTTATTTCACTTGAAGTTGGAACAACCTGAATCCAGGTTTTACCAGGATTGAGTTTTACTTCTTTGTTTTCATTATTATAAAAAACAGTCCATTCTCCTTCTTCTTTTTTCCATTTTCCCTCTATAAATTCTCCATCTATAAAATAATAAGCTTTTCCTGTACCATTAATTTTCATTTCTAATCTGCCCTGATCATCTTTAGACTTTGTTTCTACAAATTTAACTAATATGTTTTTTACTGTGATTTGTTCATTATTTTGATTTAAATGTGGAGTTTCAAAATCATTTAAATATCTTTTATATACATTATTCTTAATATCATATTCATAATTAACTTCATAATTACCCCAATAATCAATTTTTATTTTTTTAGCTTCAATCTTCTCAATATTAATAAAACTTAAATCCTTAAATTCAAATCTGCTTTGGTATTCCTGACCAGTTCTATTATTTAAATAATCACTAATTTTAAAATAGCCAGTAAATAAGTTGTGAGGTATTTTTTTCTCACTACCTCTCCAAAAATAATTCCCATTATATATTTGATCTATGTGTTTTATATCATTATTTTGTAAAATATTAAATCCAGCAGGGCTTGCTCCTGCATGTAATAAAATTGACTTATAAGAATTAGAAGTTTTAATCAAATAAGGTCTGGCACTTCTGATAGGACCAATTTTATTAGGAATTTCATACCAATATAATGCTAAAAAACGAGTAATTCCACCTTCAACAAGATATTCATAAACAATTGGGGCAGAATTCAATCCAGATTGTGGTCTGGCCTGTTTAGAATTTTCAATAACAGCCATTACCGCATTCTGAAAAAACTTTTCCTGGATAACTCTGCCAGAAAAAGGAGAAAAATTATATTTCTGTGCTTTAATTTTAGTTGGTGTTATTACTTGCAAAATAATAATTATTAAAATAAATAATATAAAATATTTTTTTCGTTTATATTTCATCTTAAAAATTTAAAACCTCCCTTAAACCTCAAAAATATTTACTCAAATTTTTATTATGAAATTTTAAACCTAAAAGGTTAATGGCTTTTCACTTTTTATTCTAACTTTTTCAATACGATGTTCACTAACTTCTTCAACAGTTATTATTAAATTATTTATTTCTATTTTTTCACCTTTATTAGGTAAATATCCTAAATTATGAAGGATAAATCCACTTATAGTTTCAAAATTTTCTTCTTCGTGTAAAGAATTCTCTAATTTTTCATTTACTTTATCAATATCAATTCTGGCATCTACAAGCATTTCATTTTCATTAACTTTTTCAATCATTTTTGTTTCAAGATCAAACTCATCCTGTATATCTCCAACTATTTCTTCTAATAAATCTTCAATAGTTATTAAACCAGAAGTCCCTCCATATTCATCAAGAACAATTGCCATATGCTCTCTTCTTTTTTGCATTTCTGTTAATAAAGTATTTATAGGTTTTGACTCTGGAATAAAATAAATAGGTTTAATAAATTCTTCAAGATTAATATCTTTTTCATCTTCATCTGATAATATTAATTTTAATAAATCTTTTACATATATTAATCCTATAATATCATCCACTATATTTTCATAAACTGGTATTCTAGAATGGCCATATTCAACAGCCAATTCTACAACCTCTTTTACATCAGCCTCATTATCTATACAAACCATATCTATTCTAGGAACCATTATTTCTCTTACCTGAGTATCATCAAAATCAAATACACTTTGTATCATATCTTTTTCTATTTCCTTAATAACCCCTTCTTCTTCACTGACATTAACAAATCTTCTTATTTCCTCTTCAGTAATAAATGCAGAAGAAATCAAATTTTCTTTTCCAATAACTTTTTTTATTATCCAGGAAAAGAAAAGAACAAATGGATAAAATATTTTTTCTGTCCAGTAAAGAAATGGAGCAACAATTTTAGCATATTTCAAAGAATTACTATTCCCAAGTGACTTAGGGGTAATTTCACCAAATATTAATATAAATAGAGTTACTACTCCTGTAGCAATACCTACACCTTTACTTCCAAAAAGTTCAATAGCAATTGAAGTAGCAATTGAAGAAGTAGCGATATTTACGAGATTATTTCCTATTAAAATAGTAGTTAAAAGTCTGGTTTCATCTTCCAGTAATTGATCAACAAGATTGGCTTTTTCATCTCCTTTATTACTTTTGTCTCTAATTTGAACTCTATTAACTGCCATGAAAGCTGTTTCTGAACCTGAAAAAAATGCGGAAAGAAATAGCAAAACTACTAAAAATATAAAATTAATAATCATATTTATCTTCCTGTTGTATTACAGGAATTACCTCCTCTCAAGACCTACTTCTTCCAGTATTTTTTCTTCTTTTTCTCTCATTCGTTCTTTTTCTGAAGAAGTTTTGTGGTCATAACCAAGAAGATGCAAAATTCCATGAGTATATAGGTAAGCTAATTCCCTTTGTTTGGAATGACCATATTCTTTAGCCTGTTCTATAATTTTTTCTGTTGAAATTATTATATCTCCCCAAATTTTATCATCCATAGGAAAAGATAATACATCTGTTGCTTCATCCTTATTTCTAAATCTTTTATTTAATTCTTTAATTTTTTCATTATTAACAAGAGCAAGACTAATATTACCTTCATCTTTTTTTTCATATTTAGCTGCTTTTTGGGCTATTTTTTTTAATAGATTTTCTAATTCTTTATTGATTTTAATTTTTCCCTGTTGATTATTTATTTCTAAATTAATCACTTTTTTCCCCCTCTTTAATTTCTTCCATAAGATTATCGGGATATTCAATTCTTTGATGATATATTCCAGTTAAAACTTTTACAAAATTTTCTGCAATAATATCCAGATCTTTTAAACTAAGATCACATTCATCTAACTGATTTTCTGTTAACTTTTCTCGAATAATACTTCTAACAAAACTTTCTATTCTATTATGGTTATTTTTGTTGAATTGTTTAGAACGTACAGTAGCTTCCACAATATCAGCAAGCATAATTATTGCTGCCTCTTTGGATTGTGGTTTAGGGCCATCATAACGGAAATCACTTTCTTTTATTTCATCATGTTTACTATTTTTAACTGCTTCTTGATAAAAGAAAGAAATTAGATTTGTTCCATGATGTTCTTTGATTATATCAATTATTTCATCAGGTAATTTATATTCTTTGGCCAGTTCAACTCCATCTTTAACATGAGATTTAAGAATTAAAGCACTTAAGTTAGCAGAAATTTTATCATGTGGGTTTTCACCACCAAATTGATTATCTATAAAAAAGTAAGGTCTCCTTAATTTTCCAATATCATGATAGTAGGCCGCTACTCTAGCTAAAAGAGAATCAGCACCTTTTACTTTGTCAGCTGCTGCTTCGGCCAAGTTACCAACAATGACACTGTGATGATAAGTTCCAGGAGCTTCTACTAACATTCTTTTTAATAAAGGTTGACTTGGATTAGATAATTCCAGCAATTTTACCGCTGAAGTAAAACCAAATCCATTTTCTAAATATGGTAATAATCCATTAGCCAGTATAGCCACTAATATACCATTTAATATACCCATACCTATGGCCTGGGTCATCATAATCCAATCATTTGTTAATTGTATTGAATTCATAGCAAAAATTAGTATTATTAAAACTCCACTAACATAAAACCCTGCTCTTACTAGATCACTTCTTTGACTTACTTTTGATACACTAAATACACCTATCAACCCTCCAATAAATCCTACAATGAAAACATCGAATTCTCCTCCAAATACAAGTGCTACTAACATACTTATAAATAAAGTTATGACAATCGATGCTTTAGAATCAATTAAAACAGCAATTAATATAGATGCTGCAGCCACAGGAACTAAATACATCAAATAATTTATTTGAAAAATACTTATTATTTTTGCTAATAAAACTATAAAGATTGTCAATGCCTCAATTAAAACTAATTTTTTATTATCATTCCAAATTTTAGGATTATATTGCCAGAGATAATACGCAGCAGAGATAATTAATATCAAAATAACAAAAACAATACCTATAATATTTATATAATCAACCTGAGGTTTTTGTAATCCTAAAGCCTCTAAGACTTTTATGTCTTCTTCAGTAACTACATCACCTTTTCTTATAATTACTTCTCCCTGTCTAACTGTTCTAGTAACAGGTTCAACATTTTCTCTGGCTTCTTCTTTCCTTTGTTGAGTTCCTTCTTCATTAAAGTTCATATTGGGTTGAACTGTGGTATTTAAAATATTAAGAACCATATCTTGATAATCATTACTTAAATCTAATTCTTCAACTTCTTCTTCAAAACTATTTTTAACTGTTTCAATATCATCTGGTAAAATTCTATTATTTAGATGTTTGTTCATTATTTCTCTTGTGCTTTCGCGGACTTTATTTATAGATTCTTCATTACCAGTTATTAATAAATTATATGTTTTACCAGCATAATTTTCATCAATTTCTGTTATGAGTTTCTGGATCTTTTCTTCTACAGATAGTTTATCACCATTATTAAGATTTGTTTCTTTATTACCACCATTACTTTCACTGTTTCCTTCAGTTAATTCCTGATTATCTTCTTCTGAATATACTTGACTTCTTAACTTTGCAGCAGTTATAAATAAATTATCTATTTTTTGATTAACTATTTCATTAACCTTCTTATTTTCTTCATAAACTCTAGGAGCAGATTCTGCTGCCTCTTTTTTTAACTCTTCAGTTTTTTCTTTATCAGTAAAAGTAGTCGTTTTTTCAGCTACTATATTAGTATTACTAACTTCCCCGGCATTAAGATCTAATTGGTTAGGAAAAAAATCTATGGTCAGTATAACAACCAGGATAATAAAGAAAATAATACCCCATAAAATTTTTCTGACCAGGGGATCACTAAATTTACTTTCTTTAAATATAGATTTCCACCACTTTCTAATTTTTTTAAACATCATAATTAGCTCCCATTTCCATGCCTATCATAGGCATTTATTATCTTCTTAACAAGTTTATGTCTGACTACATCTCTATCAGACAAATAAACAAATTCTATTCCTTTAATACCTGCTAAAATCTTTCTAACCTGATTTAAACCAGAATTTCTACTATTAGGTAAGTCAATCTGAGTAATGTCACCTGTAACTACTGCCTGAGAATTAAATCCAATTCTCGTTAAAAACATTTTCATTTGTTCAGGAGTAGTGTTCTGAGCTTCATCAAGTATTACAAAAGAATCATCAAGAGTTCTTCCTCTCATATAAGCAAGTGGAGCTACTTCAATTATATCTTTTTCTAAATATTCATTTACCTTTTCCGGTCCTAAAATATCATATAAAGCATCATATAAAGGTCTAAGATAAGGATCAACTTTATCCTGCATATCTCCTGGTAAAAAACCTAATTTTTCACCAGCTTCTATTGCAGGTCTTGTAAGTATAATTCTATTTACATTTTTATTCATCAAATTCTTAACAGCCATAACCATTGCTAAATATGTTTTACCAGTACCTGCTGGTCCAATTGAAAAAACAATATCAGAACTTTTAATAGCTTCAACATATAATTTTTGTCCTAAAGTTTTAACTTTTATTTTTTTTCCTTTAAAATTCATTTGTAGTACTTCACTAAAAATATCTTCTAAATTAATAGAACTATCTTTCTGTAATAATTCTATAGCATAATTAACTTCTCTTTCAGTTAATTCTTTATCCTTATTAGTAATACTTAATAATTCTTCAATAATTTCACTACTATCCTCAACTGCCTTATTATCACCAGTTATTTTAATAGTATTACCTCTTGCAATCATATTTACATTAAGCTCTTTTTCAATTACTTTTAAATTTTTATCTTTTTTTCCAAATAAATTACGTGCTATTTGATATTCTTCTATTATTATTTCTTTTTCTTTTTCAGGCATAATTTCCTCCTCAAATAATATTTTCCTCTTTATATTAAATTCAATAGTAACTCTATTATTCCTCCATTATAAAACATATATATAATAAAAATATTTTCAACCAATCAATATTATTATATCATATTTAAAGCTTCTTACAAGTCATAAAAACAAATGTTTATATCATTAAAAAAAGGCCGACTAAAAAGCCGGCCTTAATAAAAAACATATTATGTTAGGTAAATACTAAAATTTCTTCAAATCATCACTAACTATAAGTTCTGCATCTGTTTTTTCTTTTACTTCGTCCAGAGTAGTATCTTTAGCTATTTCTGTTAAAAGAAGGCCATCTTCTGTAACCTCCATCACAGCCAATTCGGTTACAATCATATCAACTTCACCAGCTGCTGTTAACGGTAGAGTACATTCGTCTAAAATTTTAGCTCCACCTTTTTTAGTAGTATGAGTAGTTGCAATTATAACTTCTCTTGCTCCAACAGTTAAATCCATTGCGCCTCCCATACCAGGTACTAATTTACCAGGAATCATCCAGTTAGCTAGATTACCCTTTTCATCTACCTGTAATGCCCCAAGTACAGTAGCATCCAGATGACCACCTCGAATTATCGCAAATGAGGTTGCACTATCAAAAAATGCAGCATCTTTATTAAATGTAACAGGTTGTCCACCAGCATTAATTACATCTTTGTCTTCTTCACCTTCTTCTGGAGTTGGTCCAAGTCCAACAAAACCATTTTCAGACTGAAGAATCATTTTTATGTCATCAGAAATATAATTAGCAACCATTGTAGGCATTCCTATACCTAGATTAACTAAATCTCCATCTTGCATTTCCTGTGCTATACGTTTTGCAATTTTTTCTCTTTTATTTGCCATATTATCACCCCTTTAACTACGTTTTACTATAGTTGCTGCTCCCTGTCCTCCACCAATACACAGGGTAGCTAATCCATATTTAGAATCACGCTTTTTCATTTCATGTAATAAAGTAACTAAAATTCTATTACCACTGCAACCAATAGGATGACCAAGAGCAATTGCTCCTCCATTTACATTAGTAATATCAAGATCGAATCCTAGTTCTTTTTTTACAGCAAGTGACTGGGCTGCAAAAGCTTCGTTTGCTTCAATTAAATCCATATCTTCTACATTCATCCCTGCTTTTTCCATAGCTTTTTTGGTAGCAGGAATTGGTCCAGTACCCATAATTTTTGGATCTACACCACCTGAAGCATAAGAAACAATGGTAGCCAATGGTTCAACTCCCAATTCTTCAGCCTTTTCTTTACTCATTAAAACAATAGCTGAAGCACCATCATTAATACCAGAAGAATTAGCAGCAGTTACTGTTCCATCTTTTTTGAAAGCCGGACTTAAATTAGAAAGCTTATCAGCAGTAGTTCCAAAACGTGGATGTTCATCCTGATCAAATACTTTTGGATCTCCTTTTCTTTGAGGAATTTCTACAGGTACTATTTCATCATCAAAACGGCCTTCTTTAATTGCTTTTTCAGCTCTTTGTTGACTTTGGGCTGCAAATTCATCCTGCTCTTCTCTGGTTAAATCCCATTTTTGAGCAATATTTTCTGCTGTTATACCCATATGATAATCATTAAATGCATCCCATAGTCCATCTTTGATCATCATATCAACTAGTTTACCATCACCCATTTTATTTCCCCAACGAGATCCTTCAGCAACATAATTGCTTTGGCTCATACTTTCCATACCGCCAGCAATAATTACATCAGCATCTCCTAATAAAATTGCCTGAGTTGCAAGATTAACTGTTTTGAGTCCAGAACCACATACTTTATTAATAGTAGTAGCAGGAACATCATAAGGAACTCCTGCATTAACTGAAGCCTGGCGAGCAGTATTTTGGCCTAAACCACCCTGAAGTACATTACCCATTAGTACTTCATCAATATCTTCGCCTTCAACACCAGCTCTCTTGATAGCTTCTTTTATAACTACTTCTCCTAATTTGACTGCTTCAACATCTTTTAGGCTTCCACCAAAACTTCCAATAGCTGTTCTTGTTGCACTAGCTATTACAACTTCTTTCATAATTTAAAAACTCCTTTCGTTTTATAATACTAGTTTACTAAAATTTTTAAACTATTAATTAAGAAAAATCTACAACATGATCAACAAAAACTCCTGGAGTCATAACTTCATTAGGTTCAATTTCTCCAGCAGGAACAATTTCTTCTGCTTCTACTATTACAAGATCAGCAGCCATTGCAATTAATGGATTGAAATTGCGTGCTGAATATCGATAAACTAAATTGCCTGATTCATCTGCTTTCCAGGCTTTAACAAAAGCTACATCAGCACCTAATGGTTTTTCCAATAGATAATCTTTACCATCAACAGTTATTTTTTCCTTATCATCTTCAACAACTGTTCCAACACCAGTAGGTGTTAAAAACCCACCTAAGCCAGCACCTTTACTTCTAATTCTCTCGGCAAGTGTTCCCTGAGGAACTAAATCAACTTCTATTTCTTCATTATTCATTTGTTTTCCAGTTTGAGGATTAGTTCCTACATGAGATGCAATAACTTTTTTCACTCTTTTTTCAACTATTAAACTTCCTAATTTCTTTTCAGGAAATCCAGTGTCATTTGCAATAAGTGTTATATCTTTAATGTCAATATCATGTAAAATGTCAATTAAGTTATCAGGTGTTCCACATTCTAAAAATCCACCAAACATAATACTTAGTCCATCTTTTAGCTCATCTCTTATTTCATCAAATTTGACTACTTTAGACATATTTTGACCTCCTTTTTATGATTTAAAAAACTATAAACCCTACAGAAGCAAGGGCTCCAACCCAAAGTAAAATCACAATACAATATCCCATTATATCTCTAGCTCCAAGACCGGCAATTCCTAAAGCAGGTAATGCCCAGAACGGTTGAATCATATTAGTCCATGCATCTCCCCAGGCCACAGCCATAGCTGTTTTAGCAGCATCAACTCCTAATTCTGTACCAGCAGGAATCATAACAGGTGCCTGAACTGACCACTGTCCTCCTCCAGAAGGAACAAAGAAGTTTACTAAACCAGCACTTAAGAAAGAGAAAAACGGAAATGTATTTGCAGTAGAAATTGAAACAAACCATTCAGAAATGATCGTTGCCAGACCAGAACTGACCATCATTCCCATAATACCAGCATACAATGGGAATTGAAGAATAATTCCACCGGCACTCTTTACAGCTTCATTAAAAGCAGTAAGGTAACGTCTTGGAGTTTTGTGAAGTATAATACCCAAAACAAGGAAAATGAAAATAACAATATTTAAGTTTAATCCGCCACCTTGAGAAAAGTAATAACCAATATAAGACAAGCCTAATATACCCAATAAAACTGAAAGAAACGGAGAATTTTCAACTTTATCAGCAAAAAACATTTCTTTATTATCTACAACTTTTCCTGATTCCTCTTTTTCATTACCATCATCTAAAATTTCTTTATCGACAACAATTCTATCTTCTTTATCTGGAAGCATAAATTTGTTAATAAAAGGTATTGATAAAATAACAACTGCACTTAAAATCAAATTAAAAGGACTAAAAATAGTCTCAGAAATTGGAATTAATCCACCAATCATTTCTTGAGAAAAATTACCTTCAGTTGCTACGGTTAGAGGAATAGACCCTGCTAAACCTGCATGCCAGACAATAAATCCAGAATATGCACTGGCAATAAGTAAAGGATAATCAATTCCATCTACCTGACGAGCCATTTCTTTAGCAAGTAAGGCTCCTATAACCAAACCAAAACCCCAATTAATCCAACAGGCTATTGCAGCAATAAAAGTTGTCATAAGAATTGCCTGTCCAGGACTACTAGGTACCTGAGCAATACTTTTTAAGATTTTCTTAAAAAGATTACTATTAGCTAAAGCATGCCCGGTAACAAGAACAAGAGACATCTGCATAGCAAATGCAAGAAGATTCCAGAATCCCTCTCCCCAATGGGCAACCATTTCAACTGGTGAATTACCAGCTATAAAGATCCCCATTACATAAACAATAAAAGTCAAAATAACAGCAAAAATAAAAGGATCCGGTAAATATTTTTGAACTAGTGAAACGAAAAAATTAGATACTTTTTTAAACATCTCATCCACTCCTTAGATTTATTTTTTATCACTTCCACTTAATATAATTATGCATTTATTATGCCAAAAATTAAGGTAAAAAATCGAACTTTTATTTCTTTATTAGACTTATTTCGACTTATTTATTACTTTTTTGTCTTTTTTTGATTCAATAATGTATCAATGATATTAGCAGTAAATATCTATTCTAAAAAATAAATAGCGTATGTTAATAACTAATAGAATAATTCAATATATATCTTATATATATTTTTATACTTACATTTTATATCTTATCATTAATATTTGTCAACTAAAAATATTTTTATTTATTCAATTGATACATTTTTGTATCAATGATTTATTTTTGTATCAATTTCTGGTTTAAAACTTGATAAAGTTAAAAATTTAACATATAATATCTTTAATCTTTTACTCTTCATACCACCTTAGGAGGATTGATTATGAAATTTAAAGAATTTATGATTGAAAATTTTCCAATTTATGATTTAAATAAATCTATAGAAGAAAATTTAAATAATAGTTTGAATTATAATTACGAATATATTCCTGTAAAAGATAATTCAAATAAATTTTTAGGATTAATTACAAAAAATGACTTGTTGAAAATTCATTTTAACTCAAAAAAGAATACTATTACTGATATTTCAAAATACATAATTAATGAAAATGCAAAAGTTGAACAAAATCAAAAAATAAAATCTCTGGATAAAATTCCAAAATATCCTTTAGTCGTTATTAATAAAAATAAATCAATAAAAGGTATTGTTCCTCCAAATAAAATAGCGAGTGCTTTTCATAAGCTAAGTCAGGAATTGAAAAATGAACTCGATATTATTTTAAAATCCAGTAGAAATGGAATTATTGTTTTAAACAAAGAAGGTAAAATAAAAATCATTAATGAAGCTGCATCCAATATTTTACAGACAAAAATTAATGAGGCTATTGGTCAGGATGCTAGAAATATTTTAGTGGATGATGGATTATTAAAAGTTTTAGAAACTGGCGAAGCACAAATTGCTAAAAAATTCAAAATAAATGACACCGATGTTATAAGCAATAGAACTCCTATGATTAATAATGGAGAAATTATTGGGGCAATAGGTATTTTCCAGGATATATCAGACCTAGAATCTATTTCTGATGAACTTGCTTACACAAAAAATTTAAATAGAGAATTAGATACTATAATTGAAGGAATTTCTGATGGTTTATACATTACTGATGGTGATGGTTACACCACTCGCATTAATAGTACTTATGAAAAAATAACCGGTATTAAAGCTGAAGAAGTAATGGGTAAGCATATGAAAGAATTAGTTGAAGAAGGATATTATTCTGAATCCGTTACTCTGCATGTACTTGAAGAAAAAAAACCGGTAACAATTAGTCATGAAATAAAAACTGGAAAAGAAGTCATGGTTACAGGGACTCCGGTTTTTAATGACAATGATGAAATAATTCGGGTTGTCACTACTGTCAGAGATATGGAAGCTCTCAGTAAAATGAAAAAAGAACTACAAAAAAGTAAAAAACTAAATACAAAATACTATAATGAAATAGAACAATTAAGATCACAACAGTTAGAACTTGATGATTTTGTGATACACAGCAAGAAAATGCAAGAAATAATTGAATCAGCTATAAGATCAGGACAATTTAACTCTACTGTACTCATCAAAGGAGAATCTGGAGTTGGAAAAGAAATTATAGCAAAAACTATTCACAAATCCAGTCAGGCAGAAGAAAAAACTGGGTCTTTAATAAAAGTAAATTGTGGAGCTATACCTGAAAATCTACTTGAATCAGAGTTGTTTGGTTATGAAAAAGGAGCTTTTACCGGTGCAAAAAAGCAGGGTAAACCTGGTATGTTTGAACTTGCCGAAAATGGAACTCTTTTCTTAGATGAAATTGGTGAACTTCCTTTAAAATTACAGGTTAAATTATTAAGAGCTTTACAGGAAAGAGAAATTATCAGAGTTGGAGGAACTGAACATATAAAGATTAATACCAGAATAATAGCTGCTACAAACCAAAATTTAGAAAACCTAATCGAAGCAGATAAATTTAGAAAAGATCTTTATTATAGATTAAATGTTATTCCAATAAACATACCACCTTTAAGAAAAAGAAAATCAGATATTGGTCCGCTCTGCCGCTTCTTTTTAAATAAATTTAATAAAAGATTTAAGACTAACAAAAAATTATCTTTAGATTTAATTGATTTACTTGAAAATTATGACTGGCCAGGTAATGTTAGACAATTAAAAAATATAATAGAACGTTTGGTAGTCATGGTAGAAGAAGATATTATATCTATTAAACATTTACCTTCTGACCTTAAAAATGACCTTAATATTGATTGTGGTCCAAATTCAATAAAAATAAATAATACTTTTGATTTAAAAACAGCAGTAAATAATCTCGAAAAAGAAATTATAAAAAATGCAATGGAAATGGCAGAAACAACACGTGAAATTTCTTCTTTAATCGGGGTCAGTCAACCAACTGTAGTTAGGAAAATAAATAAATACAATCTCAAATAATTTTTAAGGATGGGTAGAACCCATCCTTATTTATTAACTATTTACAGCAACAAACCCTAATACTGCTGTATTAAACTCATCAGTTTTTTCATAACAAGAAGCATGCCCGGCATCATTTATTATTAGCATTTTTGCATTATCTATTTCTTTTTGCATTTTTTTCATTTTTTCAACTGGTGTTAAAATATCTCTACTTCCACCAATTAACAAAGTAGGAGATTTTATTTTTGATAGTTGATCCCAAACATCAAAGTCCTTAGAACTTTTTGAAAGCCTTATTAAAGCCTCAAACCATTCCTTAGATAAAGCTTCAGATAATTGATCCTCTCTTTCATCAAGCCATTCTTTCTGATGATTATAAAAATGATCTGAATAGATAAATGGCATACTGAATTTGAAAAATTTCCTGCCATCATTTAATTTGGATGCTTCCTCCCAAACTTCACTGGCTGCTTTTAAATATTCAGGTACTTTACCAACTGTATTACTTAATATTAAGGTTTTTACCATATCAGAATATTTTAATTCAAATAAAGTTGCAACCATTGCTCCATACGAAATACCTACAATATGAGCACTTTCTATCTCTAAATATTCTAAGAGTCCTTTTAAATCTTCCACATGAATACTTACATCATAATCTTCAGGATATTTACTGGATAAACCTTGATCCCTAAAATCCACTCGTAAAAATTTATAATTATTTTTAGTATATACGGGAACAAAATCAACCCAACTGGCAGTGCTCATCATTATACCATTCAAAATTACAATAGTTTCATCACCTTTACCATCAAGTTCATAATTGATTTCTATATTATTTATATTTGCTTTAGGCATTTATATCTACCCCTGATTCTAGTTTAATAAATTTTAGTTACATAATTGTAACATTATTATAATTTTATTATTTTTTCTCTCTAAAAATATCCTTTGGAAAATAATCAGGTTTTTGAACTATTTTATGTTCTGCCTGAATATAGCGTACAGTTCCAGTTTTACTTCTCATCACTATTGACTGAGTTGCAGCTTGAGTTCCAGAATACATAACTCCTTTTAATAATTCACCATCTGTAATTCCAGTTACTGCAAACATCGTATCATTTCCACTTGCTAAATCATCGGTGAAAAGCAATCTTTCTGGATTTTCAATTCCGTATTCTTTTGCTTCTTGATAGTCTTCTTCATTACGCAATTTTAATCTTGCCTGTATTTCTCCTCCAAGACATTTTAGGGCAGCAGCTGTTAAAACACCTTCAGTTGCTCCACCAATTCCCATTAAAATATCAACACCAGTGTTATCCATACCAGTTGCTATACCACCAGCTACATCACCATCACTAATAAGTTTTATTCTTGCACCAACTTCTCTAATATCGCTAATTAACTCATCATGTCGAGGACGATCAAGTACAATAACTGTCAAATCTCTAACATCTTTATTTAAAGCATCAGCAACATTATAAAGATTATCAGCTACACTTGCATCAAGATCAATTTTTCCTTCAGCTTTTGGTCCAACTGCAATTTTTTCCATATAAGTATCTGGAGCCTGAAATAAAGTTCCTTCTTCAGCTACAGCTAATAATGCTAATGCATTAGGTAATCCCTTGGCAACAAGAGAAGTACCTTCAACTGGATCTACCGCTATATCTAATTTAGGTCCTGTTTGATTACTACCAATCTCTTCTCCAATATATAATCTTGGGGCTTCATCTTTTTTTCCTTCCCCAATAACAACTTTCCCATTAATATTGACTGTTTCAAATGTTGCTCTCATTGCATCAACCGCTGCTTTATCAGCAGATTTTTTTCTACCTTTTCCCATCCAGGGCGCTGCTGAAAGTGCAGCTGCCTCAGTAACTCTTACTATTTCTATCGCTAATTCTCTTTGCATTTTAATCCTCCCTCATTTTATTTACTTCAAAAAATTAATCCCATTCAAATTCAACAATAGTTTTTGTAATATTTGTCTTACTAATTCTACCAATAGATTTAAATTCATCATCAACTACTGGTAAAGAGTCAATTTTATTATCATTTATTTTTCTGGCTGCTTCAAAAAATGTATTATCAGATTTAATAGTAATTAATTTAGGACGTCTGGTCATAGCTAAACTAACTGGAGTATTTTTAAGGTCAGTCTGACCAATACTCATTTTTAAAAGATCTTTTCGGGATATAACTCCACTTAATTTTTTTTCATCATCAATGACAAAGATTGTACCAACATCTTCTAAAAACATTTTTACAATCGCATCATAAACACTAACCTCTTCTCCTACATTAACAGGCATAGACATAATATTTTTTATAGATAAATTGAAAAGTTTTTCAATATCTCTAACTATATGGCTTTCATCATTATAATAATATCCAACTTTTGGCTTTGCATTCAAAATTTCAACCATAGTCAAAACTGCCAAATCAGTGCGGAGGGTGGCACGACTTAAATTTAATTTATCTGCAATATCTTTACTTGAGATAGGTTCATTTTCTTTAACAATATCTATTATTTTTAGTTGTCTCTCTGATAATTCCATAAAAAGTTTTCACCTTCTTAATATTTTTACTTACGAGCATTATTTAATAAAATCTTTTTTTCAACAGAAGCAACCATTTTTCTAGTATAACTGACAGTATCTGGATTAACACTTATACTATCAATTCCTTTTTTAACAAGAAATTCTGCAAATTCTGGATATATTGAAGGTCCCTGACCACAAATTGAAACAGTAGTATCATTTTCATGAGCAACTTCAATTAAATGTTCAATAGCCTTTTTAATTGCAGGGTTCCTTTCATCAAAATAACCCATCCTACTTAATATACCAGAATCACGATCTGCCCCCATAATCAATTGCGTCAAATCATTACTTCCGATACTAAAACCATCAACTAATTTACTGAATTCCTCGGCCATAAAAATATTTGAAGGTACTTCTGCCATAAGATAAATATCAAAATCTTTAGATCGTTTTAATCCTTCAGATTCCATAATCTCCAACACCTGTTCCACATCATTTACTGTTCTCACAAAGGGTAACATAGCAGTAACATTAGTTAAATTATATTCCTGCCTTACTTTACGCATCGCCTTACATTCTAACCTGAATCCTTCTTCATATTCAGGAGAAATATATCTAGCTGCTCCTCTCCAACCAATCATTGGATTATTTTCTACAGGTTCGACTTCATCGCCACCTTCTAAACCTCTGAATTCATTTGTTCTAAAATCACTCATTCTAACTACCAATCTTTTTGGATATATTTCTTGAGCCACTTTTGTTATACCTTCAGCAAGTTTTTTAATGAAAAGGTCACCTTCACCCTTTTCTAATAAATGCATAGGATGAGTACCTATCACATTATTAAAAATAAATTCTGTTCTCATTAAACCTATACCATCAAAAGGTAAATTTTTATATCTATTAATAAATTGTGGTTCACCTAAATTCATATATATTTTTGTACCAGTAGTTGGTGCTAAATAATTAATTACTTCCTGACTTATTGCTCCAGCAGATTCTTTACTCTCTTCTGTATCATCTTCTTCCATAACTTTTCCTTCATAAACTACGCCTCTTGTAGCATCAACAGTCACCAATTTACCATCTTCTAATAATTCTGTAGCATCACCAGCACCAACTATACACGGAATACCAAGTTCACGAGAAACTATAGCTGCATGACAGGTTCTCCCACCTTCATCAGTAACAACTGCTTTTGCTTTTCTCATTGCTGGAACCATGTCTGGATTGGTCATAGCAGTTACTAAAATATTTCCTTCTTTTACTTTTGCTAATTCATCCATATCTTCAATTAAAATAATATTTCCTCTAGCAATCCCTGGTGAAGCGCTGAGTCCTCGAGCTAAAGTCTTTAATTCTTCATTTTCTTCACTTTCAGATTCATCTTCTTCAGTTTCACTTTCTTCTTTGAGAGTAGTTATCGGACGAGATTGTAATATATACAATTCTTTAGTATCAATATCAAAACTCCATTCAATATCCTGAGGACTATTGTAAAGTTCTTCAATTTTAATTGCCATTCTTACTAACTCATATATTTCATCGTCACTTAAAGATGTAGTATCTATTTTATCTTTATCTAGATAATCAACTACATTAACCATTTCTGTTCCAATTTTTTCTCCAGATTTTTTTACAATCATTTTTAATTTTCTAGCAATATTACTTTCTTTTATATCTAAATTTCTCTTATCAACTACAAATTCATCAGGAGTCACAACTCCAGATACAACTGCTTCACCCAAACCCCAGCTGGAATTAACCATTACTTCATCTCTTCGATTATTTATAGGATTAGCTGTAAATACAACACCTGATTTTTCACTATTAACCATCTTTTGAACAACTGCACTTAAAGCAACCTTAAAATGGTCAAAATCTTTTTCTTCCCGATAATAAATAGCTCTAGCAGTCCAGAGAGAAGCCCAACATTCCTTTATATAGTTTATTAATTCTTCTTCTCCAAAAATATAAAGATATGTGTCCTGTTGGCCGGCAAAAGAAGCTTCAGGTAAATCTTCAGCAGTTGCTGAACTTCTAACTGCTACTTCAGTTTTTTCTCCCACCTTTTCATTTAATGTTTTATATGCTTTTCGAATTTCTTCTTTAATTTCTTCGGGCATCTCTGAATATTTAATTAAATCTCTTATTTCACTAGCAATATTACTTAAGCGATTTGAATCATGTCTATCAACTTTTGCAATTAGTTCTTTAATCTCATTGTCTAAATCCTTTTCTTCAATAAAATATTTATACGTGTCGGCTGTAACACAAAATCCTGGAGGCACTTTTATACCTTTTTGAGTTAATTCACCTAAATTAGCTCCTTTTCCACCAGCTAAATCTACATCATTACCATCAAGTTCTTCAAACCATTTAATGTACTCCATTTAACCAATCATCTCCTTTTAAAATTTTATATCATTATTATGTAATAAATAATGTACACTATACTATATAATTAATTCAATATGTTACACTATATTCCTTCTTTTTTAATAAAAAAAGTCAAAATAAATAAAACTGGTCAAAAATGACCAGTTTTATTATTAAAAACACTTATTTAATTTTCTCTATAAGGAGATTTATATGGTCTTTTAGCTCTAGGTTTATCTAAAATTTCTTTCATAACTATACCTTTTAAAATATCTCCTTTTAAATTTTCTTTATCAAATAAACTATTTTCTCCAATTTTAATTTCATCTGGGAAATCTTTAGTTGGTTTTTTTCTTCTCTTAACTTTAGTTTTATCTTCACTTTCATAAATTGACTTATCTTTATCATCCATATAATCTGCCATTCTACCTTTTTTATTATGAAAAAATTCTTTTTCAATATTATTATTTTCTTCTGAAGTTGTAATATTTTCAACTTCATTTTCTTTATTTTTTAGACTCCAATTAGAATTAAATATTTTTTTTCTTTTTTTCTTAGTTTCTTTTTTATCCTTATCTTTTATTTCATTTTTATCTTTATCTCGACCAATTAAATTTTTTATCAGTGATTCAATTAAATTTACACCTACAATAAAAATAATTATAATAGGTATTAATGGAGAAATATTATTCATTTTATCCCCCTTTAATCTTCCTGATTATCTTTATTTTTTTTCTTTTTCTTATTGTCATCCTGAGTAGTATCTTCTTTATTTATCTTTGAAATCATATCTCTCATATCTGTATCAGCTTCTATATTTTTTAAATTCATGTAATCCATTACTCCCATATTTCCTGAACGAAGAGCTTCTGCCATAGCTTTAGGCACTTCAGATTCAGCTTCAACAACTTTAGCCTGCATTTCCTGTACTCTTGCTTTCATTTCCTGTTCTTCTGCAACAGCCATAGCTCTTCTTTCTTCAGCTTTAGCCTGAGCTATTTCTTTATCTGCTTCTGCCTGATCAGTTTGTAATTGGGCACCAATATTTTTACCAACATCAACATCTGCAATATCGATAGATAAAATTTCAAATGCAGTCCCTGAATCTAATCCTTTTTCAAGTACTGTTTTGGAAATAGAATCTGGATTTTCTAAAACTTTTTTATGAGTTTCAGAAGAACCAACAGTAGTAACAATACCTTCTCCAACACGTGCCAATACAGTATCTTCTCCTGCTCCACCGACCAATCTTTCTATATTAGCTCGAACTGTAACTCGAGCAGTTGCCATAACCTGAATACCGTCCATTGCTACTGCAGTTACAATAGGTGTTTGAATAACTTTTGGATTTACACTCATTTTTACTGCTTCTAATACATCTCTACCAGCAAGATCAATAGCTGCTGCTCTTTCAAAAGTAAGATCTATTTCTGCTCTTTGAGCAGCAATTAAAGCATCAACTACTCTATCAACATTACCTCCAGCAAGATAATGGGCTTCAAGTTTATTCGTTGTCAATTTTAGACCAGCTTTATGTGATTTAATCATCGGACTGACAATTACTGATGGTACAACTCTTCTTAATCTCATACCTATCAAATCAAAAAAGCTAATTTTTACTCCTGCAGCAATTGCAGATATCCATAATCCTAGTGGTACAAAATAAAAAAACAAAATAACTAAAAGTGCAATTAAAGCAATAATTATAATTGATGATATAGCCATTATTTATTCCTCCTCAATTTTTTTAACAATAACTCTACTACCTTTAACTCTTATAACTTTTACCATTTGATCCTTATCAATATAATCTCCTTCTGTAATTACATCTACTCTCTTCCCATTAATTTCAGCAGTCCCTGCTGGTCTTAAATGAGTAAGAGCTTTTCCAACTTCACCAATTAATTTCTTTTGATCAGAATGAGAAGTATACCCCCCTTCATTACTTTGACTTTCACCTAAAGAAATGTTTTTCCAGAGCTTACTCACCCCAAATAATTTAATCAAAATAAATAACAGAACCATTGAAATAACCAAAACTGCAGCCATCACACCTAAAGCTGTACTTGGATCAGGAAAGAAAAAATATAAACTGGCAAAAATTGCTATTAATCCTCCAATTCCTGTAATCCCAAATCCTGGTACAACAAATAACTCAAGAGCCATTAAAATTATACCGACTATAAAAAGTACTATTAAACCCCAATGAGCATAGCCATTAATCAAATAACCACTAAAAAAAGTAGCTAAACTTAAGAGACCAATAGTTCCTCCAATCCCCCAGCCAGGAATAATCGCTTCAGAAATAAGAGCTACAAACCCAATGGAAAGTAAAATAACTGAAAAAATAGGTGTTGTAACAATATCAGCAAAAATTTCTCGCATTGATCTTTCTAATTTAACTATTTCTATATCTGTAAATTCATATTTATTAATTAAGTCATTATAATCTACAACTGTTGCATTGGCTATATTATTATCCATAGCTTCTCTTGATGTCAGAGTTAATAACTTATCTTTTTCTATTAACCCCTCAATTTCAATATCCTGATCAACCATTGCTTCAGCAACTTTAGGATTTTTATTTCTTAATTCAGCAGTAGCACTAAATTCTTTTCTTAAAGCTGAAATATATTTTTCTTCTTTTGGTCTCGTCTCTGCTGCTCCAATACTACTTCCCTCTTTCATTACCAATTCATTACCTGATAAAGCTATCAAAGCACCTGCTGACCAGGCTCTTTCTGATACATAAGTCATTGTCGGAATAGTACTTTTTATAATAGCATCTTTTATCCTTATAGCACTATCTACTAAGCCACCAAAACTACTAATCTCAAATATTATTAGATCTGCATTACTTGCCTCAGCTTCTTGAATCCCATTCTCTACAAAAGAAGCCATAGCAGGATCAATATCTGCTTTAATTGGAATATGATATATTAGATTGATATTTCTATCTTTCAAAAAATTTTCTTGAGCGTTAGTGATATTTGAAAAAATTAATACAAATATTAAAATAAAAAGAGTAAATAAAAAGAAACTTAAAAAATAATTTTTGATATTTTTGCTTTTTATCTTTATTTTTGACACCTCCCTTAGCAGTTAATTATATTTTCTTAATTTATATTAACTTTTGAATATAATTAATATTTTAAATATATTTCTATATATATTATTCGTTAATTAAAGAAAAAATCCTTTTTAATAAAAAAAGACAGCCAGTTAAGGCTGTCATAAAATAATATATATTGTTTTAAATTACCATTTGAGGTCAGGATGACGAGCCGCCTGAGCTTCATCTAATTTGCGTACTACAGTATTATGTGGGGCATTTTTTACTATTTCAGGATTATTTTCTACCTCTTCTGCAATTTTACCCATTGTATTTATAAATCTATTTAAAGTATCTAAATTTTCAGTTTCAGTTGGTTCAATCATTAATGCTTCTTTAACAACAAGTGGGAAATAAATAGTAGGAGCATATTGACCATAATCTAATAATCGTTTTGCAATATTTTCAGTGCTTGCTCCTTTTTCTTTTTGTTTACTTCCAGATAATACGAATTCATGTAAACTACTTTCATCATAAGGAAGTTCAAAATCATCTCTAAGTTTAATTTTCATGTAATTTGCATTTAATACAGCATTTTCTGTAGTCTTTTTTAACCCTTCTTTTCCAAGAGATCTTATATAAGAAAATGCTCTTATCATAACACCATAATTACCATGGAAAGCATGAATTTTCCCAATTGATTTAGGCCTATCTCTATCCCAATAAAATTCTCCCTCATTTTCTTTTAATACTGGAGTAGGTAAAAATGGTTCTAAAAATTCTTTTACACCTACTGGACCGGATCCAGGTCCTCCACCACCATGGGGGGTAGAAAATGTTTTATGAAGATTAAAATGCATTACATCAAAATCCATATCTCCTGGACGAGCATAACCTAAAACAGCATTCATATTAGCTCCATCATAATAAAGCAATCCTCCGGCTTCATGAACTATGTCAGCTATTTGGGAAATATCTTTTTCAAAAATTCCCAAAGTATTTGGGTTTGTCAACATTAAAGCTGCAGTATTATCATCAACTTCTTCTTTTAAAATATTAACATCAACCATACCTTCTTCATTTGATTCAATTTCTACCACATCAAAACCAGCCATAACAGCACTGGCCGGGTTTGTACCATGAGCAGAATCAGGAACTATAACTTTCTTTCTATCTTCATTTTTATCTTCAAAATATTTTCTAATAATTAATAAACCAGTTAATTCACCATGAGCACCAGACGCAGGTTGTAATGTCACATTATCCATTCCACTTATTTCTGCCAAATAATCTTTTAAATTAAATAATATATCTAAAGACCCCTGAACATCTTGTTCAGATTGATAGGGATGGAGTTGGGTTAATTTACTTAATCTTGCAATATCTTCATTTATTTTCGGATTATATTTCATTGTACAGGATCCTAACGGATAAATACCTGAATCTACACCATAGTTCATTTCAGACAAACTAGTATAATGTCTTACTACATCAACTTCACTAACTTCTGGCAAATCCGGTGCTTCATTACGTAAATAATCATCATTTATTATGTCATCAACTTCTTTTTCCGGAATATCAAGTTCTGGAAGTGTATATCCTGTTCTTCCTTCACTATTATAATCTTTAATGAGAGGTTCTTTCATCTGTTAGCACCTCCAGTTTATTCACAAATTCATTCATTTCTTCTTTTTTTCTTTTTTCAGTAACACAAATAAGTAATCCTTCTTCTTCATCAAATCTTTCTAAATTCACTCCTGCTAAAATATCTTCTTTATATAATTCTTCTTTTATTTTAGCTATATTTAAATCTGATTTTACCCAAAATTCATGGAAAAAGTTATTTTTATTAACAACTTCAAAACCATCAATATTATCAATTTTTTCTGCAAAATAATGTGCTTTTTGAGTAGATTGATATCCAACTTCTTTGATACCTTTTTTACCCATAGTAGACATATAAATAGCAGAAACTAAAGCATTTAAAGATTCATTACTACATATATTAGAAGGTGCCTTTTCTCTACGTATGTGTTGTTCTCTGGTTTGCAATGTCAAAACAAAGCCTTTATTTCCCTCTTTATCTTCAGTAGCACCTGCCAATCTTCCTGGTAATTGTCTTAAATGTTTTCTATTATCACGGATTGCCATATATCCAAGATAAGGACCACCATAATTAATAGTATTTCCTAAGCTTTGGCCTTCGCCTACAACAATATCTACTCCAAATTCACCTGGAGCTTCAAGCATACCTAAAGTTATAGGATTAGCCGCAACTATAAATAATGCTTTTTTATCTTCTAATAATTTTCCTATTTCTTTTAAATCTTCGATAGTACCATAAAAATTAGGATATTGAATAACCACAGCTGCTGTTTCATCATCTAAATTTTCTTTTATTGTTTCTAGATCAGTTTCAGAATTATTCAATTCAACATTTTTAAGATTAACAGATTTAGGTTCTGTATATGTTTTTGTAACTTTACGATAAGAAGGATGTACTCCCTTAGAAACAAGTACTTTATTTTTACGAGTAATTCTAGCTGACATAAGAACTGCTTCAGCTAAAGCAGAACCTCCATCTAACATTGAAGCATTAGCAATGTCCATACCTGTTAATTCAGCAATCATACTCTGATACTCATAAATAGCTTCAAGAGTTCCCTGGCTTAATTCTGCCTGATAAGGTGTATAAGCAGTGTAAAACTCTGATCTTGAAACTATATGATCAACTATACTTGGTATATAATGATCATAAGCACCTGCTCCTAAAAATGATGTTTTTTCTTCCAAATTAATATTTTTATCAGCTTTTTCTTTTACTAAATCTAATAATTCTAATTCAGATATTCCGGAAGGCAAATTAAATTCTCTATTAAATCTTACTTCTTCCGGTACTGCTGAAAAGAGTTCTTCAATATTCTCTACTCCAATTTTATTTAACATTTGTTTTCTTTCTTGAGGAGTATTGGAAATATAATCCATTTATTTTCCCTCCCTGACTAATTTAATTTCTATTCATTTTCTACATAATCTTCATATTCTTCGTTATCCATTAGATCATTTAACTCTTCTTCATCATCAAATTCTATTTCTACTAACCAACCATCTCCATAAGGATCTTCATTAATTAATTCAGGATTATCTAATAAATCTTCATTTACTTCAACAATTCTTCCAGTTAAAGGCATGTATACATCGGAAACAGTCTTAACTGACTCAATCACAATAAACTGCTCATCTTTGTCAAATTCATCACCATTGTCAGGTAATTCAACAAAAACAACATCTCCTAATTCACTTTGAGCAAAATCACTAATTCCAACTACAGCAGTATCTCCGTCAACACTAACCCATTCATGATTTTCAGCATAATATAAATCTTTTGGTATTTTCATTTTTATTCCTCCCATATTTTTTAATTTTTTTACTTGTCATAATTTTAAATAAATATCATTTTTAATTTTCTTCAATTTTCATTTTTCATCATTTGAAACATTCATTGTTAAATAAAAGGTGTTTTTACTATTTTTGCTTTTACTTTTCTATTTCTAATCATAATATCAATTTCGTTACCTATCTCTGCCTCTTCAACATTTACATAACCTAATCCAATATTTTCATCTAAACTCGGAGAAAAACTTCCACTTGTAACTCGACCAATTTTTTTCTCATCTTTTGTTATATCATAACCATGACGAGGAATTCCACGTCCAACCAATTTAAATCCAATTAATTTCTTGTCAATCCCTTTGTTTTTAACTTCCAATATTTTTTCTTTACCAATAAAATCATCTTTATCCAGATCAATTGCAAATCCTAGACCAGCTTCAAGAGGATTGGTATTTTCATCAATATCATTTCCATAAAGACATAATTTTTTTTCAAGGCGGAGAGTATTACGAGCTCCTAAGCCAGCTGGTTTTAATTTAAAATCATCACCAACATCCATAATTGCATTCCAGAGGTCTTCAACATCTTCAGAATCACAATATAATTCATAACCTTTTTCACCAGTATAACCTGTTCTCGAAATTAAAGTTTTTATTCCGCCAACTTTATCATCAGCAAATCTAAAATACTTAATATTAGATAAATCTATATCTGTGATTTTCTCTAAAATTTCTTCAGATTTAGGACCCTGCAAAGCTAATAATCCGTAATCTTCAGACAAGTTTTCTGCAGAAACTTCTCCCTTTAAATTTTCTTTAATCCAATTATAATCTTTTTCAATATTCGAAGCATTTACTATTAATAAGTATTCTTTTTCAGCAATTCTATAAACTAAAAAATCATCTTTTATACCACCATCTGAATTACACATTACGGTGTAAGTAGCCTGTCCAATATTTAATTTTTCAATATTATTTGATAATATTTTTTGAAGATTGGCGAGAGCATCTTTTCCACTAACCTTTACCTCACCCATATGTGATACATCAAATAATCCAGCTGATTGACGAACTGCTTTATGCTCTTTAATTATACTACTATAATGGACCGGCATTTCCCATCCACCAAAATCAATCATTTTAGCTCCTAAATTTTTATGTTTATTATTTAATGGAGTTTTCTTAATATTAGCCACCTCCTAATTTGAATTTAAGAAATATTTTAACCTAAAATACTTAATAAAATAACAAAAAGGAAGCAAAAGTATTAACTTTTTGCTTCCTCTGTCCTCTCTAGTTCAGAGTCACGTCCACCCAGATTGCGTCTGCCTGAGAGTTTCAGCAATTTATGCCTTGCTCCTTCGGCGGCCATTTATTGGCCTCTCACCTGAGCTTCACCCGTCACTATGTTATTTTATATTTACATTATACAATATAAATATAATTTTGTAAAGAAATAAATATTAACCAGGAGGCCATTGTAATTGTCTACCACCTAATAAATGAAAATGAACATGAAAAACGGTTTGTCCACCATCTTCATTACAATTACTTACAATCCTATATCCATCCTGGGCAATACCATTTTTTTCAGCAAGAGCAGCAGCGACCTGATAAATATGTCCAATTAATTCCTTATCTGTCATTTTTAAATTATTTAGAGTTGAAATATGCTTTTTAGGAACTATTAACATATGAACAGGAGCTTTGGGATTTATATCTTCAAAAGCAACAACTTTTTCATCTTCATAAATCAATTCTGTGTCAGTTTTACCAGAAGAGATTTTACAAAAAAGACAATCACTCATTTTATCCCCCCTTTCAACTATATAATTTTTGCTACCACTTTATTATAATTATAGCTTTCTAATAATTTTACTTCTTTTAAACTATTTTTCAATTTATCTTTATCATCAATTAAAACATGTAAATAATTATCTGTGACTCCAGTTAGCATATCTGTTTTTGTATCTCTTTTTTCTTCAATGACAACATTTCTTTTCTTATTTAAAAATTTATTTTGATATTTTTTCATTAATGTTTTATTTAATTTTATTAATTTATTGCTTCTTCTTTTTTTAATTTGGTCTGGAATCTTAGGTTCCATTTCTGCTGCAGGAGTACCTCGGCGAGGTGAAAATGGGAAAATATGAAGTCTGCTAAAATTCATATCTTTAATAAACTTATATGTTCTTTCAAAATCTTTATCAGATTCACCAGGAAATCCAACAATAACATCAGTGGAAATAGCAATTTCTGGTATTTCTTTTCTTATATCATTAATAACATTAGCAAATTCATCTATTTTATATGGTCTGTTCATAGCTCTTAAAATCGCATTACTACCATTTTGTAGAGGAATATGCAAATGACTACAAAGTTTATCATTCTCTTTTATTAGCTGTATTAATTTTTTATCAATTTCTGTCACTTCTAAAGAACTCAATCTTATTCTAAAATTTCCATCAATATCTATAATTTTTTCTACTAATTCACTTAATTTATTGTTTTTATTATTATCCAAACCATATTTTCCTAAATGAGTTCCAGTTAAAACTATTTCTTTAACTCCATTTTTTACTAACTCTTTAATTTCCTGTAAAATTGAACCTAATTCTCTGCTTTTAATTGGTCCTCTGGCATAGGGAATTATACAATAACTACAAAATTGATCACAACCATCTTCTATTTTTACATTGGCTCTTGTCATCTCATTTACTTCATTTAAATGCATATCTTCAAAATTTCTAATATATTTAAAATCCTTTATATTGTTTAAATATAGTTCATTATCATTTTTTTCGCCTTTTTCTTCCAGTAACTCAACAATATTTTTTTTACCTTCACTACCAATTATATAATCAACTTCTTCTATTTCCTCTACTTCTTCAGTAAAAGCCTGAGGATAACATCCTACCATTACAACTTTGGAAGCAGGGTTTCTTCTTTTAGCTCTTCTAACTCTTTTTCGAGATTTACTTGCAGCCTGATTGGTAACTGTACAACTATTTATTATATAGTAATCAGCTTTTTCTTGAAAATTAACAATTTTATAACCTGCATTTTTAAATAAATCTATCATACCCTCAGTTTCATATTGGTTCACCTTACATCCCAAAGTATAAAAAGCTACTTTTTTCACTATCTATCCTCCTAAATCTCCCAATTCATATAATATTATTGATAATCCTACAATCGGAGCAGTTTCAGTTCTTAAAATCCTAGAACCTAAAGTTACAGACTGAGCCCTTAATTCATTTTCCATAATTTCAATCTCTTTTTTAGAGAATCCGCCTTCCGGGCCTATTATTAAAAGAATATTTTTATCTTTTCTACTATTAATATCTGATAATATCTCAGAAAGTATTTTTCGTTTTTCTGAAGCCCAGAGAACAATAACCAGATCATAATTATTTTTTAGGTTTTTTAATTCTTTTATTGAAAAAATCTTTTCAATTTTTGGAATAATACCACGTTGTGACTGTTTTGCTGCTTCTTCTGCTATTCTTTGCCAGCGGCCAATTCGCTTTTTTTCTTTTTTTCCTTTTAATTTTACAACTGTTCTTTTTGTTTTTAAAGGAATGATTTTTTTTACACCAATTTCAGTAGTTTTTTGTACTACCAGTTCCATATTTCTTTTTTTAGGAATAGCCTGGGCAACAGTAATAGTATGATCAGGTTCACCTTTGCTTTTTTCTTGGTTTATAATATTCCCTATCACTTTCTCAGATGTAAATTCATCAAGTTCAACAATTAAATCATAACCATCACCTGTACATGCAACAATTTTATCACCAGATTCAAGTCTTAAGGCTTTTGAAATATGTTTATAATCTTTACCAGTAATTGAAACTTTATTATTTTTAACATCACTTTGATTTATAAAAAATCTATGCAAAAACATCATCCTTTCTTAATCATACTCTACCAATTTAATCTTTATTATATTTTATAATTAATAGTAAAACTTTGTCAATCAATAAAAAGAATTATTTATAAAAAAATATACCCCACCGAAGTGGGGATTTAAATTAATTATTAGTTTTTAACCAAATGCATCTCTTACTTTTCTAAAAAAACCTTTTTTTTCCGGGTTTATTTCATCACCACTTAATTCAGCAAA
>DATFIM010000140.1 GCA_035270125.1 Halanaerobiales bacterium
CTGGCCAAATTTATTAATTCTTCTATTGTACTATATTCCATAACTTTTTCCTCCTAAAACAAACTTAAAAATTTAAACTTTATCCCAATTAATTTACTACCGGTGGTATATAACGAACTAAACTGAGACCATCTATATTACGTAAATGATTAAGAATATATTCATCCACAGCATGATCTAATTCAATAATACTGGAGGCAATAGTTCCTTTTTTCTTGCGAAAATCCTGCATATGAGCTATATTCAAATTATAGCTCCCCAGAACTGAAGTGATAACTCCAACCATTCCCGGTCTATCTTTGTGAATTATCCAGAGAGTTGGAAGTTTTCCAGAAATATTAACTTCATAATTATCAATTTCTATCACTTTTATATCACTACCACCTATAGAAGAACCAACCATACTAACACTTTCTTCTTCGTTTGATAGTACTATTTTTACTGTATTAGGATGCACATCTCTTAACTGTACTTCAGAAAAATTAACTTCAATTCCTTTTTCTTTTGCTATTTCTAGTGAATTTTTTATTCGCTCATCATCGGGTTTAAAACCAAGTATACCAGCTATCACAGCTTTATCAGTACCATGTCCCTTATAGGTGCTGGCAAAAGATCCGTGAAAATTTATTTCTGCTTTTTTTATTGTATCAGAAAATATAAAACGGGCAATTCTCCCTAATTTTACTGCTCCTGCAGTATGAGAACTGGAAGGGCCCACCATTACCGGGCCCATTACATCAAAAATACTACTCATTATCTTACCTCCTAACCAGCCTGTTTCATGCTATTCTCTTCTATCTTTTGGTTTAAAATTTCTATAGCCTTTTGAATTTGAGGATCCTTTTCAGCCTCAGCATCATATTCAATAGTTACATCTGGCTCTATTCCTTTTTCATGAATATATTCTTCATCCGGTGTATAATAACGGGCAATAGTCATTTTCACAGCTGAACCATCTTCTAAAGGTATTACTCTTTGGACTGTACCCTTACCAAATGTTTTAGTCCCGACTAAAGTTCCTCTTTCATGATCTCTTACTGCTGCTGCAACTATTTCAGAAGCACTGGCACTACCGCCATTTACAAGTACAACTAAAGGCATATTGACTGATCTTATTTCAGATGAAGCTTCATAAATCTGAGGTTCTCCTTCTCTCTGTCTGGCAGAAACAATAGTCCCGTCTTTTATAAAATTACTGGCTACCTTTACAGCTTCATTTAAAAGTCCACCAGGGTTTGAGCGAAGATCTAATATAACTGCCTGAGCACCTTTAGATTCAAAACCTGTTAACGCCTTTCTAACTTTTAAGCCAACATCTTCAGCAAATTCAGCTACTGAAATATATCCTATCTCATCTGTCTGCATTTCAGAAGTAACATAAGGAATTTCAATATCTGCTCTTGTTATTTCAAATTTTAAAGGTTTTTCAGCATCTTCTCTATCAACAGTAATATTTACAACTGTTCCCGGTTCACCTCTCATCATATCTACTGCTTCTTTTTGGGTCATCTCAGAAGTCGGTTTACCTTCTACATGAGTAATTACATCCTGAGCCTGTAAACCAACTCTATCTCCAGGAGTTCCTTTTATTGGAGAAACTATAGTAAGTTTTCCTTCTCTCATAATTATTCTAATTCCAATCCCACCAAAGTGTCCTTCAAATTCTATCTGCATTTCTTCATATTCATCTGGAGTTAAATAATAGGAATAAGGGTCTACCTCTTCCAGCATTCCATTTATTGCACCCTGAAGCAACTTATCATAGGTAGGATCATCAACATGGTGGTTTTTTAGATAATAAAGCACCTGTTGAAATTTATCAAATGAATCAAAACTTTCTCCTGATTCATCCTGAGCCTGTACACCTGCAGTTCCTAATCCGAAAATCAGTATAAAACTAAGCATTACTACCATTAAAATTTTCATCTGTTTTTTTAGCAATTTAATCTCTCCTCTCTGATTTGAAAATTGCTTTATATAGAACAATTAAGGCAAAGTGAGGTAAAGCAATTATTCTTTTTAATCTTTTTGGCTCCTGTAATACTCTATAAAACCATTCTAAACCTATCTTTTGCATCCAAATTGGAGCCCTCTTAAGCTCTCCTGCAAGTACATCAAAAGAACCACCAACTGTTATTCCAACATTAACATTTAATTTAGCTAAATTCTCTTTCAAAAATTTCTCCTGAAGTGGTACTCCCATCCCTACAAAAAGAATATCAGGTCTTTTTTTATTAATTTCTTCAATTACCATGGACTTCATATTTTGATCAAGATAGCCGTGATGAAAACCACTAATTTCTAAGTTGGAAGATAAATTCTTATTTGTAGGAAGATTTTTTTTAGGATTTTCTTTTAATTTTTTTACCATTTTTTCTGCAATCCCTGGCTTACCTCCCAGAAAATATACAGAATAATCTCTATTATAATCAGAATAACTAAGTATTTCTGTTAAAATATCAAACCCAGATACTCTTTCCTCAATATCTAAAT
>DATFIM010000141.1 GCA_035270125.1 Halanaerobiales bacterium
GATGGGAATTGTTCCAATAAAAGAATTTATTTCCACTATGTCTGATATGTCATTAATATTCATGTTTGGAGGAGGACTGGCTTATACTATTGGGGCTGTATTTTATATTATAAAAAAACCACAGTTTAAAATAAATTTTGGGTTTCATGAGATTTTTCATATCTTTATTTTAATAGGTGCTATTTTACATTATTTATTAGTTTATTATGCATTAGTACTTTAGTTAAAAAATGAATAATAAAATATCAAATTTAATATTGTACAAATAAAAAAAGCCTGGAATTTTTACATTCCAGGCTTTAAATAATTCATTTAACTATTATTATCTTTTGGCTTTTTTGATGAAGATTTTAAAGCCTTTCTAATAGTTACAAATAAACCGCCATAAATAACGGTAACAGCGAAAATGAGCATAATTATTGCAGAAGTAGACATATTACTCGCCTCCTATATTCTTGTCTGATATGTCATTTGCATCCAATTTTGTACTGGTTGTTTGACTTAAGAAATAACTAACTACACCAACACCAATAATCATACCCCAACCACCAATCCATTGAGGTCCCATACTATAACCACCATATGGGGTATTGATATCAGCGATAAGGTTTCTAATAAGTAGGAAAATCAAAACAATTGGTACTACAAATTTGATCATTATATTCCACCAGCTACCAAATTTGTATTCTGAAATTGGATTGAAATAATTTCTAAGTTTATCTGGTTTATAGTACCATCCAACTGCTATTGTTTCTAATATACCTCCAACAATCAGTCCATAATTATTAATATAATGGTCTACAATATCAAGCCAATATAGGCCAGCTTTAGTTGAGAATACTAAACCGGCAATAAATAGTAATGATATTACTGTTAAAGTAATTTTTCTTTTTTCCCAGTTAAATTTATCAGAAAAACCAGCTACATTAGATTCAACTAAAGAGAAAGCAGAATCAATACCAAGAGTTAAAAGAGTTACAAAGAAAACAATTCCAAAAAATCCAACCACTATCGGTCCTCCTGGTAACATGTTTATAGCATTAGGATAAGTTACAAATGCTAAACCAACTCCTGCAGTAGCGACTTCATCAATTGGAACTCCCTGATTTTGAGCCATATAGCCTAAGGTTCCAAATATAGCAAAGCCAGACATAAAACTTACACCTGAGTTAGCAAAAACAGTAATAAGAGCATTATTAATAATATCAGAGTCTTCGGGCATATAACTGGCATAAGCAATCATAATTCCCATCCCAAGACTGAGTGTGAAAAATACCTGAGAATAGGCATCAATCCAGACCCTAAAATTAGTTAAAACTGAAAAGTCTGGTTGTAAGTAATAATTTATACCAGCAATAGCACCAGGTAAAGTAACTGATCTAAATATTAAAATTAATAATAGAACAATTGGTGAAAGTACTGTAAACCAGACTACCTTCCCAACACTTTCAGTTCCATTTCTCAATATGAAATAAATTAAAATCCAGGTTAATACAACTCCTACAAGAACTGAAAAACTAAAACCTCCGAGTTCACTCGGCCCAGAAGATATTTTTAGGACATTATTATAAAAATAATCCTGGGTATTAGCACCAATCCAGGCACCAGTAAATGCATCAGCAACATAATTCCAGGCCCAGCCCATTACTCCTGCATAATAACTAACTATGACAAAAGCTGAGATTACAGGCCACCAACCAAAAAATTCGAATTTATCTTTAATTTTTGCTAATGATCCTGGAGCACCCTGTTGATGTTTTTGACCTAAGGCAAACTCCATAATGATTAGTGGAATACCTGCTGTTAGAAGTGCTACAAAATATGGAATGAGGTATGCACCACCACCATTTTTAAATACTACATATGGAAAACGCCACGCATTTCCCAGACCTGCTGCTGAACCAACTGCAGCAAGTATAAACGCTGCTCGATTTCCCCATTGATCTCGTTGCATACTAGATTCTCCCTTCTTTTTTGTAATTTTTTATTATACATACTAACTACTTTAAATATCTTATTCTCATTCTTAAAAAAAACTACTAAATACTACTTGAAGATATTATTATGAATAAAAGTTAATATTTTCTTTTATATATATCATCTCCTTTCATTTAAAAATATTATAAATAAATCTTGACTTATGTAATAATTATATATAAGTTTCTATTTT
>DATFIM010000142.1 GCA_035270125.1 Halanaerobiales bacterium
TTTCTAAATTTTGTAAATACTTGTTTTTAAGAGGTTTTAATGCTTTCTTAACTTTTTCAACTGCTTCATTATAAGGAATTTCCATTTCTACTTCCTCTATAAGAGGTGTATAAACATCATACATATGTAGTTCTTCTAAATTAAGAAGTTTCTTTCTGAGACCCACATATTTATGCATCGAATCTAAATTATTGTTAACTTCATTTATTAAATTATCATAAACTTCAACAGAAATATTGTCCTCATCTAAAGCAGCTTCTAAAGAAGAATTATAATTTCTAGCCTTTGCCCTAAAAACATGAGTTTTTATTTCACTATTAAGGGTTGTAGCATATGTATTAATAAAATCATCATAAGAATCATACAATGCATTAAAAGCCTCTTTTCTTACTCTTCTATTTTTACTTTGTAGAAATTTTATATATCTTCCATGAGTTAATCTAACATCATTTTTATCTTCATCTTTAATTATAGGAAATTCTAAATCAGCATTATTTAAAATTGAAAAAATATTTTCCGGAGCTTGAGTTACATCATTAGCTAAAGCAAGAATCTTTTCTTCTTTTTCTGATAAATAATGATCTTTTTGTCTGATTATATTATCAAGATAATGTTCGTATAATTTTAAATCCTCATTCTTTTCCATAAATTTATTTAATTTTTCTTGTGAGGTTTTAAGAAGTTCAGGTTTAATAAATGATTTAGTATTATCTAATTCATTACTTATATGTTGAGCTCTATTAAATAAAGCCTGATAATTTTGTTCTCTAGTATCTTCATCTTTTTTCATATGAGCATATGCATATAGCCTTGAAATAATTTCTTGTGTTTTCATTAAGGTGTTAAGTAATTCTAACAAATCATTTGCAGAATTTGTTACTTTACCTTTATATTCTTCTATTTTAGGTAATAATTCCTGAACTTTATTATAATCATTTTCCCATTCATCATCATTTATATATATATCTTCTAAATTCCATTTATATTTTTCTTCTATTTCATTTCTTTTTGGAAGTTCTTTAGCCATTAAATTTCCTCCTTAATTAAGGACCACACCTCTTCTGTTATAATATCTATTTTCTAACTCTAATAACCACCTTTTTCTCCATAAACCACCTGAATAGCCAGTCAAACTACCATTAGCACTTACAACTCGATGACAGGGAATAATAATTGGAAGAGGGTTTTGAGCATTAGCATTTCCCACTGCTCTTGCAGCCCTTTTCTTCCCTATAGCAGCTGCTATTTCCTGGTAAGATTTTGTTTCACCATATGGGATATTAGAAACTTCTTCCCACACCTGTAACTGAAACTTACTCCCACTCAATAAAATAGGTAAATTAAAATTACTACGATTACCAGTAAAATATTCATTCAGCTGATCATAAATCAAGTTATAGGTATCCCTTACCTCTTTTTTATTAAAAAATAAACCATTACATTTTTTATTCTTTATATCAGTTTTATTAATAAAATCCAATCTTTTAACCCCATCAGCTGAAAATGTTATTTTCAGTAATCCCAATGGAGAAGGATAGTAACTGCTATAAAATTCATTATACACCATACTCCCCCCTGATCTCTTGACAAGTCAAAAACAAAAAAACAGTAGTATTATAAATTATATTAAAAACTAAAACTTAGCACTACCTGGAGTTCTTGGAAATGGAATTACATCTCTAATATTACTTATGCCTGATAGATACATTAATGCTCTTTCAAAACCAAGTCCAAAACCAGAATGTGGAACAGTTCCATATTTTCTAATATCTATAAACCAATCATATTTTTCAATATCCATTTCATCTTCCTTCATTCTTTCAACTAATACATCTTCTCTTTCTTCACGCTGGCTACCTCCAATAATTTCCCCTACCTGAGGTACCAATAAATCAACAGCAGCTACAGTTTTTTGATCATCATTTAAGCGCATATAAAAAGATTTAATACCTTTAGGATAATTAGTTACCATAATAGGTTTTTCAAAATGTTTTTCAGTTAAGTATCTTTCGTGTTCAGATTGTAAATCATTACCCCATTCTACTGGAAATTCAAAATCCTGTTCAGCCTCTTTTAAAATATCAATGGCTTCAGTATAAGTAATTCTACCAAATTCAGAATCAATAATTTCTTTTATTGTTTCAATTCTATCTTCATTAATGTTTTTACGGAAAAAATCCATTTCTTCAGAAGCTTCATCTAAAGCAAACTGAAATAAATACTTAATAAATTCTTCTATTAAATCCATCATTTCTTCTAAATTGCAGAATGCCATTTCAGGTTCAACCATCCAAAACTCTGAAGCGTGGCGGGACGTATTAGAATTTTCTGCTCTAAATGTAGGACCAAATGTATAAACATCACCTAAAGAAGTTGCCAGGAGTTCAGCTTCAAGTTGACCGCTAACTGTCAAACCTGCTTTTTCTCCAAAAAAGTCCTGAGAAAAATCTGTATTCCCCTTATCATCTTTTGGAAGATCATCAAAATCAAAAGATGTAACACTAAATAAATCTCCAGCTCCTTCAGCATCACCAGTAGTGATTATTGGAGCATGTACATAATGAAAACCTCTTTCCTGATAAAATTTATGAATTCCATATGCAATTTTACTTCTAAATCTATTAATAGCTCCAAAAGTATCACTTCTTGGTCTTAAATGAGCTATCTCTCTTAAAAATTCATTAGTATGTTCCTTTTTTTGTAAAGGGTAATCTTCTGGAGATTTTCCAATTACAGTTATCTCTTCTGCCTTCATTTCTATATCCTGTTCTCTTCCTTCTACTTCTTCAAGATAACCTTTTATCTTAACACTAGCACCATTTGAAATATCAGAAAGTGGGAAAGATTCAGGATCAAGTATTACAATCTGTAAATTTTTTGAAGTGCTTCCATCATTAATTTCCAGAAAAGCTATATTTTTGGATACTCTTTTTGTCCTTACCCATCCGAGTACAATTACATCTTTTTTTGAATCAAAATTTTTGTTAACAATATCCTTGATTTTTTCTCTATCAAAATAATTCATTGTAAATCCTCCTAAATTTATAATTTAAATTATTGCTTCTTCGGTTTCCATATCAAAGATATGCATTTTTCTAGTATCAACACCAACTTTAATTTTATCCCCTACATCAGCTTTACTTTCAGCTTCAACTCTTGCTACAAATGAATGCTCATCGCGATCAAGATATAAATATATCTCTGATCCCATTGGTTCTAAAACATCTACTTCAGCTTTAAAAGAATTATTTTCCTTAATTTCAAAATCATGATTTATATTAGCATCAACAACATCTTCAGGTCGCAAACCCAAAACAACCTGTTTATTAGTATAATTTTTAATATCAGGAAATTCTTCTATTTTTTGCTGAGGTATTTTGATTTTAAAACTTCCATTACCTTCAACGTAATATTCATTGCCTTCATTAACTAATTTGGCATTAAGAAAGTTCATTGAAGGGCTACCAATAAAACCCGCTACAAACATATTATTGGGTTCATTATATAAAGTTAAAGGATCATCTACCTGCTGGATAATTCCCTCATTTAATACAACTATTCTATCTCCCATGGTCATAGCTTCAGTTTGATCATGGGTTACATAAACAACTGTTGTTTGTAATCTATCATGTAATTTACTTAATTCAGCACGCATTTGAACTCTTAATTTAGCATCAAGATTGGAAAGTGGTTCATCCATCAAAAACACCTTAGGTTCTCTAACAATAGCCCTTCCTAAAGCCACTCTTTGTCTTTGACCACCTGATAATTTTTTAGGCTTTCTATCTAATAATTCTTCAATACCTAAAATTTCAGCTGCTTCATTAACTCTTTTATCAATTAAATCTTTTGGTTCTTTACGTAATTTTAACCCAAATGCCATATTATCATATACATTCATGTGAGGATATAAAGCATAATTTTGAAATACCATTGCAATATCTCTATCTTTTGGAGCTACATCATTAACAATTTCATCTCCAATTTTTATAGTACCTTCTGTTATGTCTTCAAGTCCTGCGATCATTCTTAAAGTAGTTGATTTTCCACATCCAGAAGGCCCAACTAAAACTAAAAATTCTTTATCTTTAATTTCTAAATTTGCATCTTTTACCGCTACCACATCGTCATATCTTTTTGTGATATTTTCTAAAAAAACTCCTGCCATTTTATTCATCCTCCCTTGTTAATTAAAATAATGCAAACGTTTTCATCATAAAATTCACTTAAATAATTTAATTAATGAATTTTGTAAAAATAAAACTTATTATAAGAGCTATCGTTGGAGTACCTAACCACCCAAATAATATATTTTTTAAAGTATTTTTATTTATTAAATTTATCCCTTTTATTAAACCAATACCAATAACTGCACCTACAATCGCCTGAGATGTAGAGACAGGTATACCTATTCGAGCATAAATATAAACTGTAGTAGATTCAGCTAATACAGCAATTAGGGCATTTAAAGAAGATAACTCAGTTATTTTTTTTCCAACTGTCATCATAACACTTCTGCTATAAGTTAAAACTCCACTAGCTATTGCTATTCCACCAATTAATGCGCCCTGTAATGGAGAAACAAGACCAGTTTTAACATAAACCCCTGTAACATTGGCAACATTATTTGCACCTAAAGCATATGAACCATAAATACCTGCAATAACTAACCCAATTTTAACTATTCTATCCAATTTAATTATATTATTAATATAATTTTCGATATATTTGCTATATATTTTCATAAAAATTATTGCTATAATTAAAGCACCGATTGGAGTAAATATCCATGCTGAAAAAATCTTTAAAAGTGGTCTGAAATTAACAGTATTTCTAACTATTCCACTACCAATAATCGCTCCTACAACAGCCTGTGAGGTAGACACAGGAAGTTTTAAGTAAGTCATTAAACTTACAGTAATTGCTGCTGCTAAAGAAGTTATAAAGGCAGAATTAACAGTTTGAGAGGAAAGTGAACCTAAAGTGTGCATTCCTCCACTACCTTCTAAAACTGCTCCAACAATAACAAATATAGAGGTTAAAATGGCAGCTGTCCAAAATCTTATAGTTCTTGTTGCCACAGCAGTACCAAAAATATTAGCAGCATCATTAGAACCTAAAGCCCATCCCAGAAAAAAACCAGATATTAGTTTAAACATTTATATTTTCCTCATTGCAATGATTAACTCTATTTCGTCTCCTGCATCTTCTATAACATCAGAAATATTTGCAATCATAGTTACAAAATCTCTATACAAACTTTTTAGTCCATAACTTAATTCGTCTCTTTTAGAAATCCGAGAAATTAATATCCGTTCTATATCATCAATTTGTGATTCAATTTCCTCTATTTTGGCCACATATTCATAAGCATCATCTATATTTTCAAATAACAAACTTACAGCTTTTTTTAATAACTTATATTGTTCAATAGTCATATTTAGAATATCATTAAGATAATTTTTGCCAATTTCACTAATATCCATATCCTGTAGAATGACATAGTCAAGAGCTGCCTCAGCATAATCAGCTACTTTATCAAGATATTCTAATAAGTTCATAAAATCTCTTCTAGTGTTCGGTAATAAAAATTTTTCTTTAATAAGTAATTTAATGATATTTCTTCTTATTTTATCAGCTTCAGTTTCTAGATTATGAACTTCTTTAGAGAGATTTTTTACTTTATCACTACCACCTTCATCAATATATAATTCGATAGTTTTAACAAATTTATCCAAACATGACTGTACTGTTTGTTCATGTTCTTCAAATAAATCAACTATCTTATCAGTATCTCCCCAAAAACCAACCATAAATTTCTCTCCTTTTAAAACTTATTTAAAAACAAAATTATTTTATTTTAAACTCTCATAAATACAGTCTTCAATATATTTAATGGAATTATTTGCAGCTTTTTTCTTTAATTCCTCACTTCTACTTCCTGGTTGAAGCCATATATAATTTATGTTCTTTTCAATTACTTCATCTATTAATTTTATTCCTAGATTAGGATTAACTACAAAATTAACTACATCAATATCATCATTAATTTCATCAAGAGAATCATAAGCTTTTAAACCATCAATTTTTTCATATTTGGGTGTTATAGGATAAACATTATAATTATTTTTATTTAAAATATTTACAACTTTATATCCAAAACGATCTTTGTCTTTTGTAGCCCCAAGAACTGCCCAATTTTTCATATTCATAATTTTAGATTTTAAATTATTCATAAAAACCCCCTATAAATTAAATTTTCTAATTTATAATATATTTAATAATTTAAAACCTATTCTTCAGTTATAAGTTTCATTGCCTGTCCACAACAAACAAGTTCTCCTCCACCAACTTCTTTTACTTCTACAACATTACCACAAACTTCACAGCGAAAAACTTCACCTTTCTTTTTTACAGCCATTTTTTCACCTCCAGTAAAATTATAGTTTATAACTATTATAATAATCTTCAAGATAGTTGTCAATTTGAATTGAAAATGATAAAAAACTAAATTTTTGAAAAAGCCTGTTTTAAATCATCAATTAAATCTTTAGCTGTTTCTAAACCTACTGAAATTCTAAGTAATTTTTTTGATAAACCTAATTTTTTTAACTCTTCTTCTGAATAATCTCTATGAGTCATAGCAAAAGGATATTCAATCAAAGATTCAGTATCTCCAAGACTTACTGCCAATTGAAATAAATTTAATGAATTAACTAATTTTTTTGACTTTTGGATATCACCTTTCAATTCAAAAGAAATCATAGCCCCATAACCAGACATTTGTTTTTTAATAATTTCATAATCATTTCTTTCTTCAAAACCAGGATAATATACTTTTTTAACTTTTGAGTTATTTTTTAAATATTTTGCAATTTTAATTGCATTTTTTTCATGTTCTCTCATTCTTAATGATAATGTCTTTAATCCTCGCAGTAGTAACCAGGCATTAAAAGGACTTAATACACCACCATATTCAGCCATATAATCAAATTTTAATTTATGAATATAATCCTGATCATTAGCAATTGCTATTCCAGCAACTACATCTCCATGTCCACTAATATATTTGGTTGCACTATGTATAACAATATCAGCACCAAAATTTAAAGGATTTTGAAAAAAAGGAGTAGCAAAGGTATTATCAACTATTACTTTTGCATTATAAGAATGAGCAATTTTAGTAACCTTTTTAATATCAATAATATCTAAGTTTGGATTAGCAGGAGTTTCAAAATAAACTACTGAAACCTTTTCAGATATATTTTTTTCTAATTTATTTAAATCTGTAAAATCTAATAATTTAGACTCAATTTTATTTTCTGGTAACATATTTTTGATAAAATTATGACTTGAACCATAAAGAACTTTATGCGCTAAAACCTTTTCCCCAGGGCCAACTTCAGACAATATTGTTGAACTAATTGCAGCCATTCCGGATGCAAAAGCAACTGCATCACAGCCATTTTCAAGAGCAGCTATCTTTTTTTCTAAAACTTTAAGTGTTGGATTATTACCTCTTGTATAAACATAATCATCTGTTTTAAAGGAAAAAGTCTTTTCAGCATGTTCCAGATTATCAAAAGTAAAAGTCGAAGTCATATATATAGGATTATTTAATGCATTTTTAGCTTTTCCTTCTTTTTCTCCAGCGTGAATTGCCATTGTTTCAAAACTTTTTTCCTTTTTCATGATTACCTCCCAAAAAACCTGTTTCAAAATACTCTAATTTTATATTTCTTTAATAAATTATTATTTCCTGCAATAACTTTATACTATTTCCCAGTATGGCCAAATCCTCCTGATCCTCTTTGACTTTTTTCAAGATTATCAACTTTTTCCCATTCAACTGTAAATGTCCGATGTATAATTAATTGAGCAATTCTATCTCCTTTTTTAATTTCAAATTTATTATCTCCATGATTAATTAAAATTACACCTAATTCCCCTCTATAACCAGGATCGATAACTCCATCAGCATTTAAAACAGTTATCCCGTGATCTAAAGCCAATCCACTTCTAGGATATACAAATCCACCATAACCTTCGGGAATAGCTATTTTTATACCTGTTTTAATTAATTTATATTCTCCCGGAGAGATTACCTTATTTTCAGAAGCATGTAAATCAAGACCAGCATCTTCTCCATAATGTTGATATTCAGGTAAAGGAACATCATCAACAAGTTTTTCAATTTTTATTTTCATAGTTTCACCTCAATTTTTAAAAATAGTTAAATATTACTTTGCAAAAACATGTTCTCCAATTGTAACTAAGGGTTCTCTTGTCTCAAACCACCACTTGTTTTTAGCTATTCTAGGGTTATAATAATATAAAGCACCTCGTGTAGGATCTTTACCATTTAAAGCTTCTCTAGCCGCTCTGTAGGCAGTTCTATTAGGGCTTAAATTAATTTGTCCATCTGCTACTGCTGAAAATTGACCTGATTGATAAATAACACTTCTAAAATCATCAGGAAAATAAGAACTTACTACCCTATTTATTACAACTGCCCCAACTGCAATCTGACCTATATAAGGTTCTCCTCTAGCTTCACCAAAAATTACTCTTGCTAATAATTCTAACTCTTTATTTGTTATAGTTTTAGATAATACTTCTCTTTCAGTGAGATTGTTAATTGGTACTTTTAAATTATCACCAGCTCTAATAATACTATTTTCAAGATTATTTAAAGCCATAATTACTCCGGTGGATGTATTAAAATCTCCGGCTAACTCATAAAGGGTATCTCCTAAACTTACATGATAAGTTATCAATTGAGATGGTGGTATATTAACTTCTATTTTTTGTTTATTATCATTAATTCTGATTGAATATGTACTATTATTATCAAAAGAAAATGATTTAGTCTTAGTTTCAATTTTTTCAGAAAACAATTTTGGGGCTTCTTTTTCTTCTTTTTCATTTTTTCTTTTTGGAATTATTAGTTCTTCACCTGCTTTAATTATTTTACCCTTTTTTATATCATTAACTTTCTTTAATCTATCAATACTTATATTATATTTTTCTGCTACTTCTGATAGAGTATCACCGGTCTGAATCACATAAATCAATTTAAAGTCAGGAGCAGCTTTAATTGAAATATTGATTGATATTATTGAAATAATTATAAATAAAGAGACCAGAATAAATTTACTTTTCATAACTTCCTCCTATTTTCTCTTTTCTTATTAAAGATCTCATTTTAACCTTTTTGATGGGACAGGTTTCAGGAAGGGAATTCAAAAATATTTTCCCATATGATTTATTTAAAAGTCTATTATCCAGAACAGTAATCATACCTTTATCTTTTTTAGACCTTATTAATCTTCCAAATCCCTGTTTAAATCTAATAACAGCTCTTGGTAGACTATAATCATAAAAAGGGTTTTGACCATTTTCTTTTATTTTTTCTTTACGAGCTGAAGCAACCGCTTCAGAAGGAACCGGAAATGGTAATTTCATCATTATTAAATATTTGAGATCATCACCTTTAATATCAATGCCTTCCCAAAAGCTAACAGTACCAAAAATAATCTGAGAATTATTTTCTTTAAATGATTCAATTATATATTTTCTTGAATAACTACCTTGAGCTAAAATATTTAAATTATGTTTTTGAAAATTATCAGTCATATAATTATAACAGTAATTTAACATACTATATGAGGTAAAAAGTACTAAAGTTTCTCCTCCATAAGATATAATTATTTCCTGAAGATCTTCAATTATTTTATCTAAAAAATCTTTTGAATTAGCCTGTGGTATATTTCCTGGTATAGCTAAGACAGCCTGGTTTTCATAATCAAAAGGAGATTCAATTCTTAAGGTGTCAGCATTTTTTAATCCCAACCCATTAGCAAAAAAATCAAAACTTTTATCTACAGTTAAAGTAGCAGAAGTTAAAATAAGACTATCAAGCTTATCCCATATATACTCAGCTAATAAATCAGAAACTTCCAGAGGTGCATTCATCTGATTAATTATAGAATTTTCCCTTTTTCTCTTTTTTTCTAACCAAAAAACATAATTGTTTTCTTCAGCTTCTAAATTAAAATCTAAATTATCTATTAATTTTGATAATCTCCCTAAAATAGATTCAAGTTCCACTATTGTTTCATCAAAATCTTCACTTAAATTATCATTTAACATTAAATCTTCATATAAATCATTAAAATAGTAATTTAAGTTAGTTAAATATCCTAAAAGCTTATCACCATTTCTATATACTTTTTCCCATTTATCAGTTTTCATATATTTATTTTTTAATCTTAATTGATAATCATCAGAATATTCATTAAAAAATCCTTTTACAATATTGTAATAATTTTTGCTAAATTCATCAATTCTTTTTATTAAGGGAGTAATTTTATTATCTAAAACTTTATATAGTTTCTTTTTATCATTTATTTTATGATTACTAATATCATTGCGGATAGAAGGCACTAAAGAATATTTATTTTCATTTAACCTATCAATGAATTTTTGTAATGAATTAAAATAAAAAGATTTTCCTAAATGTTTTGTTGCCACTTCATTTATATTATGAGCTTCATCAATAATCAAATTTTTATAAGGAGGTAAAACACCACTCTCATCATTTAAATCATATTTCAATCTGGCATCTGCTAATAAAAGGTGATGATTAACTACTAAAAGATCAGCTGAATAAACTTCTTTTCT
>DATFIM010000143.1 GCA_035270125.1 Halanaerobiales bacterium
GTTGCTCTACTTACTGTAGATTCATGCATTTCAATTTCATCAGCTATATCCTGCATGGTCATTGGTTTAATATATTTTACACCATTTTTCAAAAATTCTTTTTGTTTTTTAACAATAGCATTGGCAATTCTAAAAACAGTAATTCTTCTCTGTTCTATACTTTTTATTAACCAGAGAGCTGATTTGAATTTCTTTTTTAAGAAATCATGGGTGTCATCTCCACGATTTTTTTGCATCATTTTATAATATTGAGGATTTATCCTTAAAACCGGACTTGCTTTTTCATTGATTACTACTACAAATTCACCATTTACATTTTTTATCACTATATCAGGTGTAATATATTTTGTATTGTGTTTTTCATTAAATGAAGCAGCAGGACGAGGATTGAGAGTTTTTATAACTTTAATTGCTCTCATCACTTTTTCTTTATCTCTATCAACTTTTTTTATAATTTCTTTATAATTTTGATCCACTAATAATTGAAAATATTCTTCCACAATTTCATTAGCTATTTCAGTATTAGTATCAAGACTATCTAATTGTATTAATAAAGATTCCTGGAGATTAGGAGCAGCTACCCCAATAGGTTCCAGATAATTAATTCTTTCCAATACACTTTCTACTTTATCTTCAGAAGTATCTAAATTTTTACTTATTTCTGTCACTGATTCACAGAGAAAACCACATTGATCAAGATTTCCTAAGATATATTCTCCTATCTCTATTTCATCATCATCCAAAACTTGATATAATTGATTTTCTAGATATTCTAATAAATTAGGTTGATAACTAACAAAATTTTCATAATTATACTCATCATCTCTACTGTTAACTGTTGATGAGTAGGAAGGAGAAGAATATTGATTTTCAATACGATCATCTAATTTTTCTTTGTTATCTTCAGTATCTTTTTCAAGTAATGGATTATCTTTCAATTCTTCATCAACATACTCCTGAAGTTCCTGACTTGAAAACTGAAGTAATTCAATAGCCATTTGTAATTGTGGGGTCATAACTAATTCCTGTTTTTGTTCTAAATTTAAAGATAAACCTAAATCCATTATTTTTCTCCCCTTCTATAAAACAAGCTTTAAACTTATAAGCTTTTTTCAGCTATTTCATAAATAAGGTTTGCAAGACTGTCTGGATCATGTCGAATATAGCCATCTTCAGCAAGAAGATTATCACTTACTACTTTAATGTCACCTCTACCTTTTAATTTATTATCAACTTTAACAGCAAATGCACCTTCTTCTTTATATCTTTTTTCTAATTTTTCTCCACCTTTTTCCTGATTAACTATTACATAATCAAATACCCCTTTACCTACATGATTTTCAATTGCTTCCACATGGTCTGAAGCATTATAATCATCAGTTTCACCTGGTTGAGTCATCACATTACAAACATAAATTTTTACAGCATCACTTTTTTTAAGTTCAGAAGCAATTCCATTTACCAACAGATTAGGTAAAATACTTGTATAAAGACTACCTGGACCTATAACCAAAATTTCAGCATTTCTAATTGCTTTAATAGCATCTTCAGTTGCCTGACAATCCTCAGGTTTTAAAAAAACTTCATCTATTTTTTTGGAAGGTTTGGGAATTATTGATTCGCCAACCTTTATTGTATCATCAAGATAACGAGCTCCAAGTTTGATATTTTCATTAGAAGCTGGAATTACCTGTCCTCTAATTGCCAGTACTTTACTTGATTCTTTAATAGCATCTTCAAAATCTCCTAAAACTTCTGTCATTGAAGCTATAAAAAGATTTCCAAAACTATGACCAACTAGATGTCCTTCCCGGGAAAAACGATATCTAAATAACTGCTCCATTAATGATTCTCTTTCAGCCAGAGCCACCAAACAATTTCTTATATCTCCAGGTGGTAAAATACCTAATTCATCTCTTAGTCTACCAGAACTTCCTCCATCATCAGCAACTGTAACAATTGCCGAAAGATTGCTGCTATTTTTTTTCAAACCTCTGAGCAGATTAGAAAGTCCGGTTCCACCACCTACGACAGTAACTTTTGGTCCTTTTTCTAATAATTTCTTTTCTAAAAGAGTATCAACTATTTCTCCATTGGTTAATCTTTCTGAAACAGATATTTCAGAAATCAATTTTTTTATAGAATAATAGACTATAATCATTCCTAAGAGTAAAGAAAAAATTCCTATTATTAGAACAAAAAAACCTGTATTAATTTTTAAAATTACAAAATATTTTATTATACCTTCATAAAAAAACAACATTATCCCAAAACTGATCAAAATCATTCCAAAAAGAGCTAAAAATAGCCATCTTTTGATTCCAAGTCCTGGATATAATAATTTTAAATATTTCACAACTTACACTCCCATACTTTACTATTAGTCTATCATTCTTCTATTAATTGAGAGCTTTTATCTCTCTTTTTGTCGATATCTCTGTGTTTAATAACTGCTCTATAACCTTTGTTTTCAATAAATTCTCCCAGTTTTAAAGCTGTAAATACTGAACGGTGTTGGCCTCCAGTACAGCCAACAGCAATCGACAAATGACTTTTTCCTTCTTTTATATACTCAGGTATTAAAAATTCTATAAAATCAAATAATTTATCATAAAAATTACTGGCTACTGGCCATTTTAAAATATAATCCTGAACTTCTTTTTCTTTACCAGTTTTATTTTTGAGATGATTAACATAATGAGGGTTTGGTAAAAATCTTACATCAAAAACCAGATCAGAATCTTTGGGCATTCCATATTTAAAACCAAAAGAAACAACTGAAATAGATATCTTTTGTTCTCCACCTTCATCAAGAGAATAAATAGATTCCAGTTCATTATTAAAATCTTTTACACTTAAACGAGAAGTATCTATTATATTAGTTGATTTACCTCTAAATTCTTCCATTAATTTTCTTTCTTTTTTAATAGCTTCTATCATTCTTCCTTCTTTATCTAATGGATGTTTCCTTCTTGTTTCTTTATAACGTCTTATTAAAGTTTCATTTGACGCTTCTAAATAAAGTATTTCATAATCTATATTCATTTCTTCCAGATTGGCTAATTGACTATAAAGAGCTTCAAAAAATTCCCGTCCTCTAATATCACTAACCACTGCTATTTTATTCATTTCAGAATGAAGACACAATTTAGCAAACTTTGTTATTAAAGCAGGAGGAAGATTATCTACACAAAAATAACCTCTATCTTCAAAAAAATTAAGGGCAAGAGATTTCCCTGCACCTGACATACCTGTAATTAATAAAAAATCCATTTAAATTCCTCCCTGTGTTTTATTTTACTATACAATTTCCTAAAAGTAAACTGGCAAGTATTGTTTAAGTTTATAGATTTAACCTATTATGGATAATTTATAAAAGTAAAATACTTATTTTTTTGGGAATTATTTTGAAATGAGCAGGCAGTTTTCCAGCAGCTTCTCCATCAATATTTAAATAAACCTTTTCTTCAGAACTTATCTCTATATCTTTTCCCTGATAACTATTGACTTTAGGATGACTTAAATGTCTTCCAGAATAGGCTTTATACAAATTAGTTATAATTTCTAGTTTATTTAAATTACCTAAAACAATTAAATTGAGCAAGCCATCATCTATCCTGGCCCCTGGAGCAATATTCATTCCACCAGCAAAATGACTGCCATTTGCTACTACAATACTATTTACTTTATCATTTACTATTTCTTTATCATCAATTTTTACCTTAAATTTTTTGTTTTTATAAAAGGCCAGAGTTTTTAATATTCCTACTAAATATGTTAACTTTCCATTAAAAAATTTACCACCTTTTTCAATACGGGCTACAGTTTCTCCACCAATACCGGCATCACTTATATTAAGAAAATATCTCCAGGTTTTATGATTTTGGTTATTGATATAATCAATTTTAACAATATCTATTAATTTTTTTCGTCCATTTTTAATGATCTCTATAATTTCTTTTTTAGAATTACCTATCCCCAAACTTCTTATAAAATCAGAGCCTGTACCCCTCGAGAAAATTATTAATTCAGCTTCAGGATTAATCAAATTTCCATTTTCAAAAAAACCATTAACTACCTCATTTGCTGTTCCATCTCCACCTACACTCATTATGTATTTATAACCATCTTTTAAAGCTCTTCGAACCATCTTTATAGCATGCTCTGGATATTCACTTTTTCTAAAAACAAAATCTATATTGTTTTTCTTTAAATAATCAGCAATATTAGGCCAGTTTTTCCCTGTTCTTCCATTTGCAGAAACTGGATTTACAACTGTAAATATTTTATTAGCTAAATCTTTAGAAATTTCAGGATTTTCTTTCCTCTCTCTCATTGTCTATCAACTCTTT
>DATFIM010000144.1 GCA_035270125.1 Halanaerobiales bacterium
GAAAGCTGTTTATGATGCAGGTGTAAAAGAAATTGCCAAAGATGAGGAAAATCCAGACAAAGGATTTGTTTTCCCATCTTATGTTGAAGATATTATGGGACCAATAATGTTTGATTATGGTTATGGTCCATATAGATGGGTCTGTCTATCAGGTAAAAAGGAAGATTTACGTAAGACAGATAAAGCTGCTCAGGAGGTTATTGACCCTGAAAGAAGATCACAGGATTATGATAACTATCACTGGATCAAAAATGCCGAGGATAATGATTTAGTTGTTGGTTCACAGGCCAGAATTTTATATACTGATGGCCCGGGAAGAGTGGAAATGGCTCTTAAGTTTAATAAAATGGTTAGAGATGGAGAAATCGGTCCTGTAATGTTAGGAAGAGATCATCATGATACTGGTGGTACAGATTCTCCTTTCCGTGAAACAGCCAATATCAAAGATGGTAGTAATATTATGGGAGAAATGTCCATTCACTGTTTTGCAGGTAATGCCGCTCGTGGTATGAGTATGGTTGTCCAGAGCAATGGTGGTGGAGTAGGAATTGGAAAATGCTTTAATAGTGGTTTTGGTCTTGTACTTGATGGTAGTAAAAGAGTTGATAGAATTATTAAATCTTCACTTGACTGGGATGTTCATGGTGGAGTTGCCAGAAGAGCATGGGCCAGAAATGAGCATGCTATTGAAACAATGTTAGACTGGAATGAAGAAAAAGGGGAATTAGGTCATGTAACCTTACCATATCAACCTAAGGAAGGTCTTGTTGAAAATGTAGTTAAAAATTCTTTAGATAAAAATCAATAATTAATTCTATAGGAGGTAGAACTATGCAGCTTGATATTAAGCTTTTAGGTGAAAGAGATGTGCAATTAGCTGATAATAAAATTGAATTTCCCTATAAAAAAGTTGAAGCTTTATTCTATTATCTTATTGTAGAAAAAAAGATTTCTCGCAGCAAAGTTGCTTCTCTTTTATGGGGAAATATGACTGATAGTAAAGCTAAAAAGAACTTGAGGAATGCTTTATATCAACTTAAAAAAAGTATAACTGAGGATATATTCAAAAAAAGCGGTAGTTCTACACTCCATTTAAATAAGGATAAATATGATTTCAAAATTGATCTTGAACAATTTATGAAAAATGATTCTTTGAAAAAATCTCTTAAAGTCTATAATGGGGATTTTTTGGAAGGGTTTCTTCTCAAAAGATCCCCTTCTTTTAATGACTGGATCATTGACAATAGAAATTATTATCAGCAGTTATATATAGAAAAATTAAAAAAGAGAATAGAAAATTTAGAGAGCAGAGAAAAAAATGAAAAAGCAATTAATTATCTCCAGGATTTAATTAAAGTAGATGAATTTAATGAAATGGCCTATCGAAAACTTATGAATCTCTATCATAAAAATGGCCAGAGTGCAAAGGCTCTTCAGGTATATAAAAAACTGGATGAAATACTGGAAAAGGAACTTGGAATAAATCCTGATCAAAAAACACTCTCACTTTTACAGGAAATACGAAGTAATAAATCAGTAGTTTTGGAAAACGATCAAAATGTAAAATTTATTTTTAGAGATAAAGAGATTAAAGAATTAGTATTAAATACAAGAAATTTCAAAGCTGGGACTGAATCTTATTCTTATTTGATTTCTGGTGAAGCTGGTATTGGTAAAACAACTTTAATAAAGGAATTTTTAGATAAAACTAACCTTGAAGATACACTTGTTTTAAAAACAAATTGTTTTCAGGGGGAAGAAAGATATATTTTCAACCCTTTAAAAAATATTATCAAACAACTTCAGGAGAAATTAGATTTAAATGATCTTGAAATAAATTATCCCTGGAAAGGTGTGCTTTCTCTTCTTTTCCCTTCACTTTTTGCTAATACTGATATTGAAAAAAATGAACAGGTTGAATTTGATTCATTACAATATCAGTCTGCCTTAAAAGCTTTACTTTATCTTTTGTCCTCAGCTGCCAAAAAACAAAAATTAATACTTGTTTTTGAAGATCTGCAGTGGAGTGATCAAAAGAGCCTTTCTTTTATATCACAGTTAATTAAGGAAAATAAAAATAGAAGTATAATGGTTTTAGCTACAACAAGATTAAATCAAAAAAATAAAATTTTAGATGAATTTTCAGCCTTAAATAATCATAATTATCTAAAAGAAATAAAATTACCTCGTTTAAATTATAAGCAGGTTGTTAGTTTTGTAAATAAAACATTACCTGATTATAGTTTTAATAAAGAAATTTATCAAAATATATATAAAGAAACTGAAGGTAATACCTTCTTTTTAGTTGAATTACTCCGTTTATTTAAAGAAAAAAATCGGGAAAAAGCTCTGGCTGAATTTATACAGACTGAGGGCTGTCAGAACATTTTACACAATAAAATTTCTAATATATCAGAAAAAGCAAATAAATTATTGATGCTAGCAGCCGTCTGTTATAAAGAAATAAATTTTGAATTATTAAAAAGCATTAGTGGTATGGACGATTTTGAACTGATAGAATTATTAGAAGAACTACAGAGTAATTATTTATTGGAAGAAAAAGATGATGATGAGTTGAAATACTGGTTTACCCATTCTAAGTTAAAAGAATATATCTATAATCAACTCTCAAATTCACGACTTAAACTATTACACCGCCGCCTAGCAAATTATTTAGAAAATGAAGTTGAATTTACCAGTAATTCAAGAGATCGCTATTCTAAGTTGATTTATCATTATTCTAAAGCAGGAAATAAACTAAAAGAACTGGAGTATTTAATTAAAGAAGCAGAAACATATTTTAAACAGACTCATAAGTTATTTCCTATCTTACATGATAATTATCTTGATAATGAACAGCTAGTCTTTTTGAAAAAGAAAGAGGCTAAAAATTATTTAGAT
>DATFIM010000145.1 GCA_035270125.1 Halanaerobiales bacterium
TCTTTTTATATAATTATTAATTCCACTTTCAATATATTTTTCTTTGATTTTACCTACTGCAATTATATTTATACTCATAAATCTCACCTCTTTTTTTATTACGAGTCAAATTTCATAGACTCTAGTAGGTTTATCCTGATAAGTAAAATCAAGATTATAGTCATCTCCTTCTTTTAGATCATTAGCACGCAAACTATTTTTCACGGTAATATATGCTACCTCAGGATTATTATTGTCTTCACTCAAATGAGCTAAAAGAATCTGGGGTTCATTTTCACCAATTATTTTTGGCAGTAGTGCAGCAGTATCATCATTTGATAAATGCCCTTCATCCCCTTTTATTCTATGTTTTACATTCCAGGGATAATCACCAGTCATTAACATATCAAGATCATGGTTAGCTTCAATTACTAAAAAATCTAATTCTTTTAATTCATTTACTATTTTTTCATCAAAATACCCCATATCAGTTGCTATACCTATCTTTTTCTTGTTACAATATAATATATAAGCAAAAGGTGAAGCTGCATCATGTGATATTGAAAAGGGATGAACAGCTATATCACCAAGCATAAAGTCATTTTTTATTATTTCACAGTTCTTTTTATTGATTTTTCCAATACATTTATAACTATTATTCCAGGTTGGATCATTAGCATATATAGGTATATTATATCTTCTAGAAAAAATACCGGCACCTGAAACATGATCTCGATGCTCATGAGTTATTATAATTGCATCAATTTCATCTGGGGAAACATCAATTTCGTTTAAACGTTTTTCCATCTCTTTACCACTCAAACCTACATCAACTAAAATATTCATTTTTCCATCAGAAACATAAATAGAATTTCCCGAACTACCACTTGCTAAAACAGATATTTTACAGTCCATTATTGTATCACCTCAAAATATATTGCAGGATTTTTAGACATTAAGTCGAAATTATTATATAATTAAATTCAATTGTATAAGTTAGGAGGTAAAAAATGAAAAAAGTACTTGTTATAGATGATTCTGCTTTTATGCGTAGATTATTTACCAAAACTATAAATAATGACCCTGAACTCGAAGTTATAGATACTGCCAGAAATGGTAAAAAAGGCTTAGAAAAAATAAAAAAATTAAATCCTGATGTTATTACTTTAGATGTAGAAATGCCTGTCAAAAACGGTCTCGAAACTTTAGAAGAAATAGTTAAAATGGATGATCCAGTCCAGGTAATTATGGTAAGTGCAGTTGATAACCGCGAAACAGTATTAACTGCTCTTGATTTAGGAGCTTTTGATTTTATACCAAAGCCATCTGGTTCAATTTCACTTAATATAGATGATATAAAAGAAAGTTTAGTTCAAAAATTAAAAACTGCTGCTAATTATAAGGGTTCAAAAGTCAAAGATAAAGATGATTTTAAAAAACCTGAACCTGTTACTTATAAAAAACCAAAAAGAAAAATCAAAAAAACAAAAGGTGATTTCCCAATAATTGCTGTTGGAAGTTCTTCAGGAGGTCCAAAAGCTCTTAAAAAATTCATTACTGCTTTTCCAAATGATTTTCCTGGAGCTATTATTATAGTTCAACATATGCCTGCTGGCTTTACTAAATCATTAGCAGACAGATTAGATCAAGAATCAAATTTGAATGTCAAAGAAGCTGAAGAAAATGACAGCCTAAAGCCAGGATTAACCTTAATCGCTCCAGGTGGTAAACATTTAGAATTTGACCAAAAAGGAAAAATAACTCTCAATAAAAAAGATACAAAATGGGGGGTAAGGCCCTGTGTTGATTATATGATGGAAACCTTAGCTCCTATTTATAAAGAAAATATAATTGGAGTTATTTTAACAGGTATGGGACATGATGGTGCTGAAGGCATGGAAGAAATAAAAAAGTACAATGGATATGGCATAGTTGAAGATAAAAGTACAGCTTTAGTATATGGTATGCCATCTTCCACTATAAAAAAGGGAGCATATGATGATATTCTCCCTCTAAATGAAATACCGGCTCAAATTACTGATATTATAGAAAGGAGATTTTAATAATGGATTTTAATGAATTCAAAGACAGCGCAAGTGATATTTTAAATATAAATTTATCTGGTTATAAAATCAAAAGAGTAAAAAGACGTACAAATAGCCTTATGAGGCGTCATGATGTAGACGACTATCAGGAATGTCTAAATTTATTAAAAAATGATCCAGAATTCAAGGCAGCTTATTTAAATCACTTTACAATAAATACTTCAGAATTCTTCCGCAATCCAGACACTTTTGAATATCTTAAAAATGAAATAATACCTAAATTATTAAATAAAGAAAATAAAATTAACATCTGGAGTGCTCCCTGTTCAAATGGTTCAGAACCTTACACAATATCTATTATAATGCATGAATTAGGAATAGACAAATCCAGATATAATATTTTAGCAAGTGATTTAGATAAAAAAATCATTAAGACAGCTAAAAATGGACTCTATGGAAATAGTTCTTTAAAAAATGTTCCTGATAATCTCTTAAATAAATATTTCAAAAAACTGCCAGGAAAAAATAAATATCAACTAAATAGAAAAATAATGTCTGATGTTGATTTTGAAAAAAAAGATTTAATAAATGACAGATTTCAAAAAAATTGGCATTTAATTTTAAGTCGTAATTTCTTTATTTATTTAACAAAAGAAATCAAAAAGCAGTTAACTGAAAAATTTATTTCTGTTTTAAAAGATGGTGGTTATTTCTTTTTAGGAAATACAGAATTCCTTTTTAATCCTGGCAGATATGGTCTTAATAAAGAATATCTATCATTTTATCGCAAAGAAGATTAATCTTGTTGATCTTCTGACAGCTGTTCTTGATTTTCTTCTTCATTCCAGCTCAAATGATAGATAAGACTAACAATTCCAACAGCCAAATCTTCATTTCTTACTACAACATCATCAGGTACATAAAGTCTGGTAGGGGCAAAATTCCATATTGCCTTAATTCCTGCCTCTACCAATTCATTGGCTACAGTCTGGGCAGCTTCAGAAGGAACTGTAATAATTCCTAATTTCACATCTTCATTTTCTACTATTTTTTCAAGTTCCTGAGTACTTTGAACTGTAATATCACCTATTTTGTTTCCTATTTTATCTAAATCCAGATCAAGAACATGAGTAATATTCATTCCTATTTTATTAAACCCACCATAATTAACCAGAGCTCTTCCTAAATTACCTGCTCCCATTAAAACAGCTGACCAACATTTATCAACTCCTAATATTTTACCAACTGATTTTTTTAGATCATGAACATTATAACCTACTCCTCTTCTGCCAAATTCTCCATAATAAGATAAATCTTTTCTTACCTGAGTAGATGGAATATCCAGTCTACCGCCAAGTTCTTTAGAAGAAACGACATCTTCATTTTCAAATTTAGCTAACTTATCAAGACACCTATAATAGAGTGGTAAACGCTCAATTGTTGCCTTGGGAATTGAATCACGACTTTTCATAGAATCACCCTTTCCATTTAATTTATACTTGTTATTATTTTATCATAAAAACCTTTCTGAACAAAATAGAAAAAACCGATTAACAAAAATTAACCGGTTTTTCTATAAAATCTTTTTTAACTTATATCACTACCACTTTCTATATCTTTATCTATAGTAAGTAAACTCATATCTCCATTATTATTTGAAGCAGCTAAAAGCATACCATTAGATTCATATCCAAAAATTTTTGCAGGTTCTAAATTAGCTACAATTACAATTTTTTTACCTATTAATTCATCTACTTCATAGTAATTTTTGATACCGGCAACAACCTGTCTTTTTTCATCCCCAAGTTCAAGCTGTAATTTTACCAGTTTATTACTATCTTCAATTTCTTCTGCTTCCAACACTTTTGCTACCTTCAAATTTACATCCTGAAAATCAGAAAAGGAAACTAGATTTTTTTCAATTTCTTCTTTTTTATCTTCAGTTTTTTCTTCTACCATATCATTTTCAACTCCTTCAAAATATTCTTCCATATCTATTCTGGGAAAAATTGGATCTCCTTTTTTAACTTTATTGCCTGACTCTAATTTACCCCATTCTTTTAAATCATTCCAGGCTATTTCTTCTATATTTTTCTCATAACCAATTTGTTTTAAAATTTCAGCAGGTGTTTCTTTCATAAACGGTTTTAAGGCTCCACCAATGATCCTTAATGCCTCCAATAAATTATATAATACTGTTGCCAGTCTTTCTTTTTTGTCATCTTCTCTAGCTAAAATCCAGGGTGTAGTTTGATCTATATACTTATTAGTTCTCCTTACAAAATTCCAGAGTTCTTCTAGAGCAACAGTAAACTTAAGATCATTCATTTTTTCTTCTACAATATCTATAGTTTTAAAAGCAGTTTCTTTGAGATTCTGATCTACTTCTGTTGCAGTTGATTTTACAGGCTCAGGAATTTCACTATCAAAATATTGCTCTACCATACTTACTGTTCGATTCAGTAAATTTCCAAGATCATTTGCCAGATCAGAATTAATTCTGGTTATTAAAGCTTCTGTAGAATAAGTACCATCTGTACCAAAAGAAATTTCTCTCATCAGATAATACCTAATAGCATCTCTCCCAAAATCATCAATTAATCTTATTGGATCAACTACATTGCCCACTGATTTTGACATTTTACCTGTTTTAGTTAATAACCAGCCATGCCCAAAAACCTGTTTTGGTAATGGTAAATCTAAAGCCATTAAAATTATTGGCCAGTAAATAGTATGAAATCTTAAAATGTCTTTACCTACAATATGGACATCAGCCGGCCAGTAATGTTCAAATTCTTCTTTATCTTCAAGATAATTAATAGCTGTAATATAATTACTCAAAGCATCAATCCATACATAAATAATATGCTCTTTATCAAAGGGAACCTCTACCCCCCAATCAAAAGTTTTTCTGGAAACACTTAAATCATCAAGACCATCTTTTATAAAATTAATCATTTCATTTCTTCTGGTTTCCGGTTGTATGAATTCAGGATGATTTTCTATATGTTTAAGCAATTTATCAGCATATTTACTTAATTTGAAAAAATAACTTTCTTCTTCTACCCATTCTACAGGGCGACCACAGTCTGGGCAAACTTTCTCTTCCCCTAATTGCCTTTCAGTCCAGAATGATTCACAGGGAACACAATACCATCCCTCATATTTATCTTTATAAATATCTCCTTTATCATACAACTTTTGGAAAATTTCCTGTACTATTCTCTCATGATCTTTATCAGTAGTTCTCACAAAATAATCATAATCTACTCCCAGTTCAGTCCAGAGCTCTTTAAAAGTAGATACTATTTCATCAACATATTTTTGTGGTTCTTTGTTTGCTTCTTCAGCTTTTCTTTCTATTTTCTGTCCATGCTCATCAGAGCCTGTTAAAAATTTTGTGTCATAACCCTGCATTTTTTTGAACTTAGCAATAGTATCAGCTGCTACTGTTGTATAAGCATGTCCAATATGTAACTTTGCACTTGGATAATAAATTGGAGTTGTTACATAAAAAGTGTTTTTACTCAACTGCATCATCCTTTCTTCTTACACTTAATTTTCGAATTTGATTATTGTTTATTATATCATAAATCTCTTAATTGTGAAAATTAGCTTAAACTATATTTTAATTCTATTCATATGACATTTCCAGTATCTTTAACACATCATCTTTGTTTAATTTTTTATAACTACCTATTTCTCCATTTTCAACAGCTTTTTCAGCCATCAATTCAAGATCATCTCTTGAAATATCATAATAATTTAAGGTAGCTGGAGCATCCATATTATTAAACCATTTTCTGGTTTCTAAAATTGCTTTTGAAGCTATTTCTTTATCACTTTTTCCTTCAGGATTAATATCAAAAACCTGTACTCCATATTGCACAAACTTTTCTTTTCCTTCATCCAGAACATACTTCATCCAATTGGGAAAAATAATAGATAATCCAGCTCCATGGGGAATATCATAAACTGCACTTACTGCGTGTTCTATAGCATGAGAAGCCCAATCCTGTTCTTTTCCCATACCAATTAAACCGTTCAAGGCCATTGTCCCTGCTAACATAATATCTGCCCTGGCCTCATAATCTTTAGGATCTTTAAGAACTAATGAACTATTTTTAATTAAATTTTTCAAAATGTCTTCTGCCCAACTATCTACTAAATTAGTAGATTCAGTATGACTGAAATATTGTTCAAATACATGAGCTGCTATATCAACTATACCAAAAACAGTATAATCTTTGGGAACACTATATGTGTTTTCTGGATCTAGAATTGAAAAATCAGGATATTTGGAATCATGAATAGCTTTTTTCTCTTTTTTATCCCAATTAGTAATAACTGCATTAGCATTCATTTCAGAACCAGTAGCAGCTAAAGTAAGGATAGTTCCTAAGGGTATCCCCTTTTTAAATTCACCATCATTTTCTATCATTTCCCAAAGATCACCCTGGTGATAATATCCTACTGAAATAGCTTTACTGGCATCTATAGTACTTCCTCCCCCAACTGCAAGAATAAAATCTATATTATTTTCCTTACAAATTTTAACTCCTTTTTGTACACTACTTAATCTAGGATTAGATTTAATTCCACCTAACTCAAATATATTTAAGTTTCTTTCTTTTAATGAAGAAATCACTCTATCATATAAACCAAATTTTTTAATACTACCTCCACCATATGTAAGTAGAATATTTTTTCCATAATCAGAAACTTCTTTACCTACCTTTTCTACCTGACCTTTTCCAAAAATAATTTTTGTAGGATTATAGAATTGAAAATTATTCATTGAATACTCACCTCTTTAGTTAGTTATATTATTACAGATATTCTCGGGCATCAATTATTATTGCTTTTTCATAAACATCACTTTTAGGTAATTCTCTTAAGTCTGAAACTTCTTTTATCGCTTTTTTCTTAGTATACCCATTTTCCATCAATAATCTAACATGCTCTACTATTGATAAATCTTCCCAACCTTCTTTTTCTTCCACTTTTCGGCCTTCTATAACCAGAACAATTTCACCTTTTATTTTCCTCGATTCCAATATATTTACTAATTCAGTAGCTGTTCCATAAATCTTTTCCTCATGTACTTTGGTTAATTCTCGAATTAAAGCTATTTCTCTTTTCCCCATAATTTTTTTTAGTTCTTTAAGTGTATCTAAAACTCTATATGGAGATTCATAAATTATAGAGGTTTTTTCTTCTTTTTGAATTGATTTAATAAATTTGTTTCTTTTTTTACCCTTACGAGGTATAAAACCTAAAAAAACAAAACTACTCATATCCATTCCCGAAGCAATCAATGCTAAAAGAGCAGCATTAGGCCCAGGAATAGGTATAACCTCTATTTGATTTTTTACAGCACTTTTTATTATTTCATAACCAGGATCAGAAATACCTGGAGTGCCGGCATCACTAACTAAAGCCAGATCAATACCATTTTTTATTTTTTGAATTAATTCTTCAGCCCTTTTTTTCTCATTATGTTCATGATAACTAATCATTTTAGTATCTATTTCAAAATGGTTTAACAATTTAGAAGTTCTTCTTGTATCTTCAGCAGCAATAATATCCACTTCTTTTAAAACTTCAACTGCTCTTGGTGACAGATCTGATAAATTTCCAATAGGAGTTGCACATGGATAAAGTTTTCCTTTTTCTTTATTACTCATCTATACCATACACCCTTTTTACTTGCTTAGTATATTCATTACTATTTTCTTTATAAATAATAATACTACTTTCTAATTCAAGACCAATACCTCCATTTAAACTTGCTTCTAGCAAAAAATGATTGGAAGAATAATTTTTTCTGGGATAAATTGGTTTCAATCTTTTTGGAGAGAGTTTGTACTTATTTAATAAATGAAATACTTCTTCCATTCTATTACTTCGATATACAAGATAAAATTTTCCTCCATTTTTCAAGGCTAAAGCTGTTTCTCTAATGACATCTTCTAAGTTTGCTTTTATTTCATGTCTGGCAATTGCTTTATACTTATTTTCACTTATTTTCCCGGTATCTGTTTTAAGATATGGAGGATTACTTATTACAATATCAAAAATATTTGGTTCGATATATTCTCGGGAATTACTAAAATCTCCTTCAATTATTTTTATTTTATCCTCATAATTATTCAGCTTAATATTTTTTCTTGCTAAATTAACTAATTTTTTTTGGATTTCAATCCCAACTATTTTTTTGCATTCTTTTTTAAAAGCCAAAAGCAGTGGTATAACTCCACTACCACTGCCAAAATCTACAATTATATCACTGCTTTTACTTTCAACAAAATTGGCTAATAAAACAGAGTCAGTACCAAATTTGAAGAATTTATTATTTTGAATAATATCCATCTCATTTTTAATTAGTTCATTTCTTTCTTCCATTATTCCTGATTCTCCTCAAACTGATTTTCTATTAATTGTTGGCAAAAAAGGCAATCTCCCTTTCTTTTCTCTCCAAAACTAAGATGGCATATATGATATCCTTCTTTATATAAGTTTATTAAATTAGAATAAGCCTTACCTTTTGCACTTTCATCATCATCTTTATCACGCTGTTGAAATATCAATTTGCGTAATTCTTCATTTTCTTCTTTTAAAGATTGATTTTCTTTGTATAATTCATAGGTAATATCTTTAAGTCTTTGAAATTTCATTGACATTTCTTCAATTTCTTCTTGAAAGTAGGCAAGGTTGCTTAAAATTTCATCATCCATAAAACTACCTCCCTATCAAGTATCATAGTCTTCAAGGTCTTCAACATCTACCTCAACTTCATCATTTTCTTCACCATCATTTAAATCAACTTTTACTGTCTTTTTTATAAGATTTCTTCTTGTAACCTTACCACTTCCAACATGCATTTCAACTTTTTCTCCAATATCTGGCATTTCCTCTTTAATCTCTTCATAAGTTTCAGCCTCATATTTAAGACAGCACATTAATCTTCCACATAATCCAGAAATCTTAGATGGATTTAATGATAAATTTTGCTTCTTAGCCATTTTTATAGAAATAGGATCAAAATCTCTTAAAAACCTGGAACAACAGGTTGGCATTCCACAGGGACCTAAACCACCTATCATCTTTGCTTCATCTCTAACACCTATCTGTCTAAGCTCTATTCTTGTTTTAAAGACTCTTGCCAGGTCTTTTACTAATTCCCTGAAATCCACTCTGCCATCTGCTGTAAAATAAAATAAAATTTTATTGTGATCAAAAGTATATTCTACATCTATTAAGTTCATCGGTAAACCATGATCATCAATTTTTTCCAGACAAATATCAAAAGCTTCATCTTCTAATTCTCTATTTCTTTCATCACGAGCTCTATCTTTCATAGTAGATTTACGAATAACTTTTTTTAAAGGTGAGACAATATCATCTTCTGTAACTTCTTTTTTACCAATAACTACTTCACCAATCTCAACACCACGAGCTGTTTCAACTATAACATAATCTCCTTCACTAACTTCAATACCATCAGGATCAAAATAATATATTTTACCTGCTTTTTTAAAACTTACTCCTATTACTGTATACATAATATAATTACACCCTCACTTACAATCTTTTTTCTTTAATTTTTAATAATAACACTTGAAGAGTTAAATCTTTAAAAGCATTTCTATCAATATACCCTTCATGAGTTTCAATTAAATCAATAATAGTCAATAATTCATTAAGATTATATTTATCTACTTTTTTTAATATAGTATCTTCATAATCAGAATTAACTAACTGTTTTTTATTTCCACGCTTATATATTATTATATCCCGATACCAGACTGATAGCAAATCAAATAAGGGAAAATCTTCTTTTAATAAATCAACCCATTCATTTACTTCCGAAAATATATCTACTTTAGTAACATTATGGATTTCTTTTAAAAAATCATATATTTTATTCCTTTTATTGAGAAATTCATCATTTTTATACAATTCTTTAGCTTTACCGATACTTCCTCTAGCCAGACCAATAATTAAATCCCTTTTTTCTTCTTTTACATTATGTCTATCTAAAAACTCATACATTTTTTCTCTAGAAATATTTGAAAATCTTAAATTCTGGCATCTTGAAATAACTGTAGGTAATAATTTATTTAATTCTTCAGAAATTAAAATGATAATTGCATATGATGGAGGCTCTTCCAGGGTTTTTAATAAACTATTAGCTGCCTGGGTAGTCATATTTTCTGCTCCATCAATAATATATATTTTATGTTCACTTTCGTATGGTTTATATGCTATTTCTTTTTGCATCTCTCTTATTTGTTCGATTTTTAAGTTTTTAGTTTTTTCATTACCCTCTATGATTTTTAAATCTGGATGATTACCATGCTCAACCCTACGACAATTATTACAAACATTACAACTATCATTTTCTATTTCATTACATAATAAAGCCCTGGCAAATTCAATAGCCAGGGTTTTTTTGCCTAATCCTTCTTTGCCATAAAAAAGATAGGCATGATTTATCCGATCATCCTTTAATTCCTCTTTTAATATATTAACTGTTTCTTTTTGATCTATAACATCCTTAAAACTCATTTTATTACTCCTCATAATCAAAATATTAAAATCCAAGCTATTTTAATCTTAGCATATATATAATCTAAATTAAAGCAAATTAATCATATATAATTATTATATTTTTATAAATTGCTCTACATCTATTATAAAAACTGTGGCACCACCAATTTGTACTTCCATGGGAAAAGAATAATAACTTTCTAAAGAATTAGCAACCGGGGACATAGGTGCAACTGTCTTTTCTCTTGATTTACAGGTTTCTTCTATTATTTCTAAAAGTTCATCTACATGGTCTTCATCTGTTCCAATCATAAAGGTAGTATTACCTTCGCGTAAAAAACCACCAGTACTGGCCATTCTTGTAGCCTGAAAATTTGAATTAGTTAATTCATCCATTAAATCAGAAGCATCATGATCATGAACAATGGCCACAACCATTTTTACTTTTTTACCTTCACTGGCTCTATCTTTTATTTCCTCACTCATAATAATCTCTCCTTTACAATTTGAAAAATTTTTGAATTAATTTTCTCTGCTTTTTTTTCTCCGTTTATAGTAACAAATCTATCTTCTTTAGCTGCTATTTCTAAATACCCATTTCTAATATTTTCATAAAAAGTAATTAGCTCCTGTTCTAATCTATCTCCTTTTTTATCAGAAGTTAGGTTCCTTGCTCTTTCAAGACCAATTTTGGCATCTATATCAAGCAAAATCGTTAAATCAGGCCAGATATCTCTAATAACCCATTCATTAATTTTTCTTACCATTTTCATTTCTAGTTTTCGTCCATATCCCTGGTAGGCAATATTAGAATCAAAATAACGATCAGTCAAAACTATTTTCCCTTCCTCTAAGGCAGGAATTATTTTCTTTTTTACATGCTGAGCTCTATCAGCTGCATAAAGCAAGATTTCAGCTCTATTATCCATATCTATATTATTGGGATCAAGTAAAAGTTCCCTTATTTTTTCTCCTAATTTTGTTCCACCAGGTTCACGAGTCATAACTACTTCTTTATCAAGCTTTTTTAATTGTTCAGCCAATAAATTTATTTGAGTAGATTTGCCTGACCCTTCAACCCCTTCAAATGTAATTAAAAACCCTTTCATGTCGTTATCTGCTCCTTTCTTTCATTATATATTATATTCTCTATCTAAGTCTAAATTCCTTTCTTAAATACAAAAAAGGCTGACTCTTAATAGCCAGCCTCTAGAAAAGAAATTATAATTTAAAGGGAAATTATAATTTAATTTTAAACTAAATATTTAAACATAAACACTATCTCCTTTTAGACTAGTAATATACTGATTAACTTCCATTGCTGCTTTTGCACCAGCTGCAGCAGAAGTTATTACCTGTCTATAACTAGAATCCTGGACATCTCCAGCAGCATAAATCCCTTCTTTATTTGTCTCCTGTTTTCTGTTTGTTACAATATATTTTTTCTCATCAAGTTCTATATCATCTTCAAAAAGTTCAGTTCTTGGATCATAACCAATTGCTATGAAAAATCCTTTTACATTTGATAATTCTTTTCTTTCACCAGTCTTATTATTTTCTACTACAATTCCTGATAATGAATCTTCACCAAGAATTTCAGTTACTTCATTATTCCAAAGTATTTCAATTTTATCATTATTTTTAACTCTATCACTTAAGATTTCAGTTCCCCTAAATTCACTTCTGCGGTGAATTAAATAAACTTTTGAACCAAATTGTGTTAAATAATCTGCTTCTTCAAGGGCTACATTCCCTCCACCTACAACTGCTATTTCATCACCTTTATAAAAAGCACCATCACAGGTAGCACAATAAGATACTCCACTACCCCTAAATTTATCTTCTTTTTCCAATCCAAGTTGTTTCGGTTCTGCTCCGGTAGCTATAATTACACTTTCTGCTTCATAAGAAGAAAAATCTGTTTCAATTATATAAGGCTTTTCATCAAAATCAACATTTTCTACTACTTCATAAACTAGTTCTGCCCCAAAACGCTCAGCCTGACTGGTTACCTGTTGCATATATTCAAATCCACCTATTCCTTTTGGAAATCCGGGGAAATTTTCTAATTCATCAGTAGTAGTTATTTGGCCTCCTGGTTCAGGGCCATTAATTACTACAGGTTCCATACCTGCTCTAGCTGCATAAATTGCCGCAGTCAGACCTGCAGGCCCTCCACCTATTATTACTAAATCTTTTTTTATTCTATCACTCATCGAAAATCACTCCTTATTATAGTATTAAAAATTAATAAATAATTATTTATTGTTTTAATTTATATTCATATTAATTTCTTTCTAATTAATAATAATAGTTTTTTGAAAATAATACTGTAAAATTAATAACATTTTATCAAAAATTTTATAAAAAATCATAAAAAAAGCTGCCTTATATTTAAAGACAGCTTAAAAAAATATTTAATTGATTTTAATTAATCTACACTATAATTTGGTGATTCTTTAGTAATTGTAATGTCATGAGGATGACTTTCTTTCAATCCTGCAGAAGTGATTCTAATGAATTCACCATTTTTTTGAAGGTCACTAACATTTTCAGTACCACAATAGCCCATACCGGATTGAACTCCTCCAATCAATTGATAAATAGTATCAGAAAGAGGTCCTTTATAAGGAACACGTCCTTCTATTCCTTCAGGTACTAATTTATCAGCTTCATCCTCTTCCTGGAAATAGCGATCTTTACTTCCTTCTTTCATTGCACCAACAGAACCCATACCGCGATAAACTTTAAAACTTCTTCCTTTATATATTTCAACTTCTCCAGGACTTTCTTCAGTACCTGCTAATAAACTTCCTATCATTACCGTATTAGCTCCTGCTGCTAGAGCTTTAATTATGTCACCTGAATATTTTATACCACCATCAGCAATAATAGTTTTTCCATATTCTTTTGCTTTTTCAGCACATTCAGAAATTGCTGTTATTTGTGGTACTCCTACTCCAGCAACAACTCTTGTAGTACAAATAGAACCGGGGCCAACCCCAACTTTTACTACATCAGCTCCAGCTTTTATTAAATCTTCTGTTCCTTTAGGAGTAGCAACATTTCCAGCAATTAAAGTTAGTTCAGGATATTTTTCTCGTACGTTTTTCACTGTATTTAATACTCCTGTAGAATGTCCGTGAGCAGTATCTATGACAATTACATCCACTTCTGATTCAACTAAAGCAGCAACTCTTTCTTCTGTCTGTTCCGTAATTCCAACAGCTGCACCTGCCAAAAGCCTTCCCTGTTCATCTTTAGCTGCATAAGGAAATTTTCTGGCTTTTTCTATATCTTTTATAGTAATAAGACCTTTTAATACTCCATTTTCATCAACAAGAGGCAGTTTTTCTATTTTGTGTTTTTGTAATACAGATTTAGCTTCTTCTACAGTAGTTCCAACTGGAGCTGTAATCAAATTCTCAGAAGTCATATATTCACTTATAGGTTGATTATAATCCTGAATAAATCTAAGATCTCTATTTGTTATAATTCCTACCAATTTTTCATTATCATCTACAATAGGCACACCAGAAATCCTATATTTAGACATCAAATTTTCTGCTTCCTGAATCAATTTATCTGGTTGTAATGAAAAAGGATCAACAATTACTCCACTTTCTGATCTTTTTACTCGATCAACTTCTTCTGCCTGTTTTTCAATACTCATATTTTTGTGAATGATTCCTAAACCACCTTCACGGGCCATTGCAATAGCCAAACTTGCTTCTGTTACCGTATCCATACCTGCACTTAAAATAGGAACATTAAGTTTAATATCATCAGTCAAATAACTTGAGGTATCAACTTCTTTGGGGACCACATCCGACCTTGCCGGGACTAATAAAACATCATCAAAAGTTAAACCTTCTTTAGAAAACTTATCTTTCATAATTACCTCCTTATAATTATCTCTTTATTTAAAATTTAAAAATTTATTTTAATTTATTTAATCTATAAATCAAACAATTTAATATTTCTAGTATTGTAACAGAGTTAAAAAATTATGTCAAATATTTATAATTTGATTTGACCATCAGACTCATATATAATAGAAAATGGCTATGGAATAATATGATTTAAAGTACTAAAGGAGGGAAATTTATGGCAAGTAAAGTATATTTTGCAAACACAAGAGCAACAGGTCATAATTCAAGTATGATTGTTAAGCTTTATAAATTATTTGAAAAAGCAGGTTTTGATGAATTTATTGAAGAAGACGATATGAC